>JACQEA010000279.1 GCA_016200825.1 Chloroflexota bacterium
GATTGGCCAAACGATCAAGATCGAACGCGTGCCGTTCAAAGTGATCGGCGTGATGGAAGAAAAAGGCGGCACGGCTTTTTTTGGCGGCAGTCAAGACGACGTGATTTTTATTCCGATCACCACCGCGCAACAACGCTTGTTTGGTTCGGCCGCGCAGACCGCGCAAGGCGCGCCGCGCGTGTCCGCGGTCGCAGTTTCCGCCGCGAGCGAAAAGCAAATGAACGCGGCGATGGCGGAGATCACGCAAGTGCTGCGTCAACGCCACAAAATTATTTATCAGCAAGATGATTTCACCGTCTTGTCGCAAAAAGATATTTTGGGCGCGTTGAATCAAATCACCGACATCCTCACAATTTTTCTCGGTTCGATCGCCGCGATCTCTTTGCTCGTCGGCGGAATTGGGATTATGAATATTATGCTCGTCTCGGTTACCGAACGCACGCGCGAGATTGGAATTCGCAAAGCGGTGGGCGCGAAACGACAAGACATCCTGTTGCAATTTTTGATCGAAGCGATCACGTTGAGCGTCGTCGGCGGCGCGTTGGGAATTTTGTTTGGCACGAGCATTGCCGCGTTGGTGAACACGACTGGATTGATTCAAACGGTTGTATCGCCATCATCCGTTTTTCTCGCAGTCGGATTTTCGGTTGCGGTCGGATTATTTTTTGGATTGTATCCGGCCGCGCGCGCCGCGGGCTTGCATCCGATTGACGCGTTGAGATATGAATAAGATTGGACGCGGATAAACGCGGAGAAATCGGATCAAGAATATTTTTGTGAGAATTTTCCGCGCGACGATTCAAAAATAAATAACTGACGTTACGCACCAATTGTCACCCTGAGCGAAGCGAAGGGTCTTGTTGCTCCAAAGGCGACCAAATTCTCCCAAACGTGAGAAGAATCCATTTGAAACAACAAGATTCTTCACTCGCTTTGCTCTTTCAGAATGACACTGCGTAAGGTGAGTAAATAATATGTGTTCGTCAGTGTTTGTCAGTGTCCTATTTTCAAGGGAGAATTAATGCAATCACAAGCAGTAAGAGGAAATTGGGGCGAGCGCGGCGGAAATCGTCCGGGCGCGCGCGGCAATTGGAGTGGCGGAGAAAAAGCCAATCCAAAAATGTTGGTGCGCGCGATTCGCTACACCGGCAAGTATCAGCGTCTCGCGTTGCTCGCGTACGGTTCGCTTTGGGTCGCGACGATGGCGCAATTAGCCGTGCCGCAATTAGTGCAAAATATTATTGATGCAATCCTCAAAGGTTTCGCGGCGGCGCAAATTCTCGCGTTGCCCGCGAATATTCAAACGCTCGCCGCGCAACGACTCAACACGACACTCGCGCAATTGCAAGCCGATCAATCCGGCGCGACGAGCGCGCTCTTATTCGCGATGATCGCGATTGTAGGTTTTGCGGCGGTGCGCGCGGTCTTTTCGTTTTCGCAACTGTACAACGCCGAACGCATTTCGCAAAACGTCGCGTTTGATTTTCGCAATCAATTGTTCGCCAAAATTCAACGCTTGTCGTTCAGTTATCATGACCGCAATCAGACCGGACAATTGATGATCCGCGCGACGGATGATGTGGAAAAAGTGCGTTTGTTCATCGGGCAAGGTTTGGTATTGGCGTTACAAGCGCTCGTGCTGTTAGTTGGCACGCTGATCGTGTTGTGGTTTACAAATCACGCGTTGACATTGGTGGTCTTGCCGATTTTGCCGGTCGCGGTGGGCGTGTTTATGTTTTTCGGCGCGGTCAGCCAGCCGCTGTTTATGCAAGTGCAGATGCGAATCAGCGCGCTCAACACGGTGTTGCAAGAAAATATGGCGGGGCTCAAAGTCGTGCGCGCGTTCGCGCGCGAGCCGCAAGAGACCGCGCGGTTTCAAGCCAGCGCGAACGATTTGCTCGCGCAATCGCTGCGCGTCGCGCGCATTTTTTCGTTTCTCTTTCCGGTCGTCTTTTTGATCGCGAATTTGGGTCAAGCCGCGGTCCTGTATTTTGGCGGCAAACAAATTATCGAAAGCACGTTGACGTTGGGCGAGTGGCAAAAATTTTCGCTGTATCTCGTCTATATTTTTTTCCCGCTCGGTCAATTAGGTTTCATCATTTCGTTGATGGCGCAAGCGTCCGCGTCCGCGCAACGCATTTTTGAAATTTTGGATACGCAAAACGAAGTGGAAAACAAACCCGGCGCGAGCGAGTTGAAAGAAATTCGCGGCGACGTGAAATTTGAAAACGTCACGTTCCGCTATTTCAAAGGCGGCGAGCCGGTGTTGAATCGCGTTTCATTTCAAGCCCTGCCCGGTCAAACGGTTGCGTTGCTCGGCGCGACGGGTTCGGGCAAGACGACAATCATCAATCTGCCGCCGCGTTTTTACGATGTGAGCGAAGGGCGCGTGTTGATTGACGGGCACGATGTGCGCGACGTGACGATTGAAAGTTTGCGCGCGCAGATCGGCATCGTTTTGCAAGAGACAACGTTATTCACCGGCACGATTCGCGAAAATATCGCGTTTGGGAAACCGGACGCGACGCTGGAGCAAGTGATCGCGGCAGCACGCGCCGCCGCCGCGCACGAATTTATTTTGGAATTTCCGCAAGGGTACGATACGCCGGTCGGCGAACGCGGCTCGACTTTGAGCGGCGGACAAAAGCAACGCATCGCGATTGCGCGCGCGCTTTTGCTCAATCCGCGCATTTTGATTCTCGACGATTCGACGAGCAGTGTTGACCTCGCGACCGAATATCGAATTCAAAAAGCGCTCGATCAACTGATGCAAGGGCGCACGTCGTTCGTGATCGCGCAAAGAATCAGCACCGTGTTGAACGCGGATCAAATTCTGGTGATGGACAAAGGCGCGATTGTGGCGCGCGGGACGCATGAAGAATTGCTCGAGTCGTCGGAGATTTACGCCGAGATTTATTCGTCGCAGTTGATCGGGGATGTGCAAACGCGAGCGACATTGTGACTTGTGTCCGTGCAAGGACTGAATCGGATGCAGTCTCAAATCATAAATCATAATTCTGAAATCTGAAATCGGAGTTTTTCTATGATGATGGGTCAGCGCGAAAGAATGTTTTCAACCGAAATCAGCAAACCGCAAAACGTACGCTCAACGCTCGCGCGGTTCTGGAATTATTTCAAACCGTACGGGCATGTGCTTCTTGTGATCGCGGCGTTGATTGTTTTGGCGACGTATATGCAAGTGCTCGTTCCGGATTTGATAGGGCAAGCGGTGGATTGTTTTCTCACGCCCGCGACGCGCGCGGCGTTGAGCGGCGGAAATAATTTTCAAATTCCCGGCGCACCCGCGAATGCGCCGTCAACCAATTGTTGGTACGCGGCGCTGGGCGCGAACGCAACCGCGACTGATTATCTCGCGGGGTTGGGCGGATTGATTCTGATCGTCGTCGGATTGTTTGTCGGCAGCGCGATGATCACGGGCTTGCAATTCTTTTTGATGACGTACGCTGGACAAAACGCGTTGCGAACGATGCGCGTCGAAATTTTTCAACACCTTCATCGTCTCTCGCTCGGTTATTACGGCAAACATGAAGCCGGTGATGTGATGAGCCGCATCACGAACGACGCGGATACGATTCAACAAGCGTTGCAATTTCCATTGCTCGCGGTGACGCAAGGTGTGTTGTTGATTTTGTGGATTGCGTACAACATGTTGACGCGCAGTCCGGCGTTTGCGCTCGTCAGTTTAGTCATCACGCCGTTTATGTTTTTTGCGACGGCGTGGTTTTCAAATCAAGCGCGCAAAGCGTTTCGTCAAGTGCGCCGCACCGTCGGCGATGTGAACGCGAATTTGCAAGAAAGTTTGGCGGCGGTGCGCGAAGCGCAAGCGTTTAATCGCGAAGAAGAAAATATCGCGGCATTCAACGAATCGAACGCGGCGTCGCGCGATGCGAGCATCCGCGCGGTCGCGTACACCAGCGCACTCTCGCCCACACTCGAAGCGTTTGGGTACGTCTCGATCGCGATTGTCGCGGGCGTCGGTGGTTTTCTGTTGTTGAATCAAGCGGAATTTTTCGGCACCACGCTTTCGCTTGGTTTAATTATCACGTTCATCGCGTACACGCAACGCTTTAATCAACCGATCTCGCAAATTTCGGTGATGTGGACGAACGTTCAAAGCGCGATTGCCGGCGGCGAGCGCATTTTTGGTTTGCTCGATACGAAACCGGATTTGGTGGATAAACCGAACGCGCGCCAGATGCCGGTGATAAACGGAAAAATTATTTTCGATCACGTCACCGCCGAGTACGAACCCGGTCAACCGGTCTTGCGCGATGTCAATTTCGTCGTCGCGCCCGGACAAACGATCGCGATTGTCGGTCCGACCGGCGCTGGTAAAACGACGATCAGCAATCTCATTCCGCGTTTTTACGATGTGACCGGCGGCGCGGTGACGATTGACGGCGTTGACGTGCGCGAAGTTTCGGCCGCGTCGTTGCGCGCGCAGATTGGGATTGTTTTGCAAGATCCATTTTTGTTTCGCGACACAATCATGGCGAATATTCGCTACGGCAAACCAGACGCGACCGAAGCGCAAGTGATCGCGGCGGCGCAATTGGCGCGCGCGGATACGTTCATCGAACGCTTGCCGGAAAAATATGCGACCGTGCTGGGTGAGCGCGGCGGCGGCATTAGTTTGGGTCAACGTCAACTCATCGCGATTGCGCGCGCCGCGCTCGCCGACCCGCGCATTCTCATTCTCGATGAAGCGACATCGTCCGTTGACACGCGCACCGAACGCTTGATTCAAAACGCGCTCGAAGATTTATTGCGCGGGCGTACATCCATTGTAATCGCGCATCGCTTGAGC
>JACQEA010000280.1 GCA_016200825.1 Chloroflexota bacterium
CCGCGCAAGCGCGATTTAGCAGCACAAGTAATCTGGACGGGAATACTTTTGTCACGACCAATCTCGTCGCGCCAAGTAGTTTGACCGCGAGCGTTTCCGGTCACGATGTCGCGTTGAGTTGGAGCGCGGGACAAAATGGCAGCGCGTACGCGGTCAAAGGCGTCGCGAATGGAACGAGCAGTGATTGTTCCTCTGCAACTTTCGCGAGCATTGCTTCCACCGCATCAACCAGTTACACCGATTCAAATCGTTTCTCACCGCAAGGAAATTATTTTTGTTATCAAGTGCAGACCACGCTCGGAACGTGGAATAGTACGACGAGTAATCCAACGGTCGCCGCGCAAATCGGATTTTTCGCGACAAGCGCGCAATTCACCAACGGCGGCACATCCGGCGCGCTGGATACCGGCGATCAAATTGTCGTCAATTTCAATCAAGCCGTGAATACCGCGACCGCACCCAGCGGCACGGATACCGTTTGTCCCGCGTATCAAGGAATTTTGCTTGGGAGCGCGACGACGTCCGGTGTTTGCGATACCGCGGTTTATCGCGTGGGAAGTTTTACGAAAAGTACCGGCAGCGCGCCGGTGAGTCAGAGCATCGCGCATCAACTTGGCACAACACCCAAAGCAATTATTCTGTGGACGAACGGCAAGACGAACGAATCGTTCAGCGCAAATTTTCTTTACGCGTATGGCGTAACCGATGGAACAACGAGCAAATCCATCGGAGCCGCAAGCAACGATGCGGTCGGGACATCAAATACCAGCACGCGCATCGCGAATAAAGCATTGACGATGGTGCAATGGGGCGAAACTCTTCTCGCGGAAGCCGACCTCTCTTCAATGGACGCGACCAACTTTACCCTCAACTGGACGACGAATAACGCGAGCGCATACGTAATTCATTTCATCGCGATTGGCGGATCGAGTGTGTCCGCCAAAGTTGTGGGATGGACAATGGCGACGGCAACCGGAAATAAATCGGTGACGGGCGTCGGCTTTCAGCCCGATGTCGTTATCCACGCCTTTCCCGATTCTACTTTTACAAACGCAATCCCCGCGAGTCTTGTGGGCTTGCGATAACGAAAAAAGCCGCGTTCGTTTCAATGGACGCGGATGGCTTTACGGTAAATTTTAGCACCGCAAACGGCAGCGCGACGCAGATTTTTTCGCTCGCGCTCAAAGGGATGAACGCCAAAGCCGGAAATTTTAGCAAGAGCACAACCACTCCGTCGGTTAGCCAATCGGTAACCGGAGTTGGTTTTCAACCGCGCGTCGTTATGCTTTCAAGTTTTCAAGATGTTGCGCAAGCGAATCCGGTCGTGCAGAGTCGTTTTGGAATCGGCGCATCGGATGCAAATGCGGAAGGCAGTTCTGCGTACTCGGATGCCAACGCTGTAAATACGACAAACGTGAAAAGCATTGATAAGACGAGCAAGGCGTTTATGAAAGTGAATAACAACACATCTACCATTGACGCGGAAGCAGACCTCACCAGTATGGATGCGGACGGATTCACATTGAATTGGACGACGAACGATGCAGTCGCAACACAAATGCTTTATCTCGCGCTCGCGCCGAATGTCGCGCCCAGCGAGACTTTGAATCTGGGACAAATTACCGGCGGCGTCACCGGCGGATGCAATTGCAGATTCAACGCGACGTACGCGTGGAGCAACGGCAACAAAACATTGACGATCACACTCGGCACGCGCACAATCGGCTACACTAATCCCACGCTCAACAGCGCGACGCGCACATTCAATCCGACAACCACATCGAGCAAGATGCAATCTTCCACCGGCAATTTTCACATCTGCGATACAAATTCCGGCGGAGGAAATTGTTTACCGACGACAACGACCTTGCCGTGAGCGTGAAATGATGCGACGCGAAAATTTCATGGGGCGACCGCAAGGGTCGCCCCTACATTTTTGCACTTGACATCGAACAAGCGTTCTGTTATAATACGCGCGCATCGTTGAGGGATCAGCGATGTGCGCGTAAAATTTTATCCTTGCGGACCGCGAACGAATCGCGTGTAATCAATCCATACGGGCTTGCGTTTTCGCTCTGATTGTATTACACTAGTTTCGATTGAACGGTGCGTTTACAGAGGAGCACCAATGACTGAAAGTGCGAAGGCAAAATCGTTAGAGACAACGCTCGCGTCGCTTAAGAAAAGATTCGGCGAAGGCACCATCATGAAACTCGGCGAAGCGACGAATATGAAAGTGGAAGCGATTCCGACCGGTTCCATTTCGCTCGATCTCGCGTTAGGCATCGGCGGAATTCCGCGCGGACGCATCACCGAAATTTACGGACCGGAAGCATCCGGCAAGACCACGTTGTGTCAGCACATCATCGCGGAAGCGCAAAAGTTAGGCGGCATCGCCGCGTTTGTGGACGTGGAACACGCGCTCGATCCGACGTACGCGGCGAAATGCGGCGTCAACATTGACGAGCTTTTGATTTCGCAACCGGATACCGGCGAGCAAGCGTTGGAAATCGCGGAAGCGCTGGTTCGTTCCGGCGCGGTGGATGTGATCGTCATTGATTCGGTTGCCGCGTTGGTGCCGCGCGCGGAAATCGAAGGCGAGATGGGCGATTCGCATATGGGCTTGCAAGCGCGCTTGATGAGTCAAGCCCTGCGCAAATTATCCGGCGCGATCAAACGCTCGAACACTTGTGTGATTTTTACAAATCAGCTTCGCCAAAAAATCGGCGTGATGTTTTGCAATCCGGAAACGACGACCGGTGGCATGGCGTTGAAATTTTACGCGTCGATTCGTTTGGATGTGCGTCCGACTGACGCGATCAAGAACGGCGACGAAGTGGTCGGCAATCGCACGCGCGTGCGCGTAAAGAAAAATAAAGTCGCGCCGCCGTTCCGCAAAGCCGAATTCGACATCATGCACAATCAAGGCATTTCGCGCGAAGGCGATCTGCTTGATCTCGGAGTCGAACTCAATATCATTGATAAAAAAGGCGCGTTCTATTCACTCGACGGCACGCGCATGGGTCAAGGCCGCGAAAACGCGCGCGAATACTTGCGGTCGAATTCCGAAGTCGTAACCGATCTTGACAAAAGAATTCGCGAAAAAGCCGGGCTAGACGGCGCCGCGGTTTTGGTAGATCACAATCGCGAAGCCGACGACGAAGAAGACTCTGAAGACGAAAGCGAAAAATAAACGAAAATCTTGATGCGCTCGCCACTGGCGGGCGCATCGTGCTAATTAGCCGCGTTGCACAAATGTTCGTTGCCTCACGGCGTTGACGACAGCGATTCAATTCCGATGCGCTCCGCGTTCGCGCGGGTGAGCATCTTGAGATCTAAGTGGCATTCTCGCGCGACCCGAACGAAATTTTTTTTAATGCGAATGGATTTGCATCAAGCAAAATTTTTTGCATGGGCTTGTTAGAGCGATGACCTAATCGTTTTTCTCGCGACGATGGTCAACTCCATTCTCAAAGGGCGTAGTCTATCTAGCGCCCGGGTCGGACTGCTTCAATCAAGGAGCAGAGTTGCCGCTAGTTCATTTGCGCGATCAGGCGCGCGAATGTTTTTGGAATCGCTGGGGTCAAATGTTGATCACGGCGATTTTTATTTAGTCCAATAGTCAGATGGTCGCATCGTCCTGTAGTCAAGAAACCTGCGATCACTCGACCATCAGACGACAAGACTATCCGACTAACGGACTAGGAAACTATGGGACTAATTACTGCCATCGAGCCGCAAGCGCGACATGCGAATCGCTTCAATTTGTATATTGACGACGAATTCGCATTCGGTCTTTCCGCGATTCTCGCCGCCAAAGTGCGCGTGGGGCAGACGCTCAGCGACGAAGAACGTAACGCGCTCGAGCGCGAAGAAAATTTTGAGACCGGGTACGAAAAAGCGTTACGTTTTTTGGAACCGCGCCCGCGCAGTTCGTCGGAAGTGAAACAGCAACTGTTCAAGAAAAAATTTGACGCCGAAACGATCGCCCGCGTGCTGGCGCGGTTAACCGACGCGGGATTGTTGGACGACGCGGCGTTCGCGAAATATTGGGTCGAGAATCGCGAGCAGTTTCGGCCGCGCGCGGGGCGTGCGCTCAAGTTTGAATTGCGCAGAAAAGGCGTGGGCGATACCGCGATCAAGGCTGCGGTTGGTGAGATTGACGAAAGCGAAAGCGCGTATCGCGCGGGAACTGCGCGCGCGCTGCGCTGGCGCGATTTAGAGCCGCGCGAATTTCGGGACAAGTTGACCGCGTTTTTGATTCGGCGCGGATTTGGATACGATATTGCGAAACACGCGGTCCGCAGATTGCAGACAGAAATAAAAGATGGAACGCTCGACGCGTAACGAAACGCGCCGAGTTGAAGCCGCGTGCGTGCCGCGATTTATTAATTGATGCTACGCATAGACTTATTTCACCGCTGAGAACGCTGAGTACACTGAGAAAAAATTTTTGAATTCTCTGCGTTC
>JACQEA010000281.1 GCA_016200825.1 Chloroflexota bacterium
CGAGATTCGTTCCGTTTGGAACGTCAGTGGTTTTGTTGTCTATCGTGACCTTTGCCATTTGAAAACTTTCGCGATTACAGAGTTTGTTTGCTAATCCATCGCGCCGCGCGCGCGCAGAAATTGTTCCATGCGCGCGATAAAGCGTTCGGCATCGGCGAGCATCTGCTCTGCCTCAGCATCTGAGGGCAAAATGAACTTTGGGGCGCGCGTCACTTCATCACGTTCGCCGCCATAGTCAACGTCGGTGCGTCCCTTCATTAATCTGCCATAGATTTCGTGATACTCGGGTTCAATCAATCCTGGCTTGACGAGAAATTGAGAAATTGCCGCTTCGACTCCGCTGTGTTTTCCACGCACAATGTTCACTGCAAACAGCGCCGCGCTTGCCGCATGGAATACAGCATAATAGGCGCGTGAAACTGCGCCTTGCAAAAAACCGCCTTGCTTCAAATGCATTGCTTGTTTCCAAAACGAATGGGTCGTGTCAACATATTGCTGGATCAATTCGCGCGTGGCTTTATTCATTTGGCGAAATTCTCCTTCCACAAAATCCAGTAACACCTCGCGTTCTTCGATCGTCCGCGCAGATTCATCCCATAGTTCCACATTGTCGCGGCGGATATTCACGTACAATGGCGTTTTCAAGTATTGCATGCGACGATAATTCTCTTCGGTTGCAATCAACACACTGATGGTGGCGAAAGTCTCCGACTTGAAATCATCTTCTATCCGCCAGATGCGCTTGGCGGCGTCATCGTCCGAGACTATGACCAGCAAATCCGTATCCGATTCTTCATCCGCATTGCCACGCGCTTTCGAACCATAGAGAATTACACGACGAATCGAATCGCGGCATTCGCTTTCGAGGCGCGCGATGAAACGCGCAAGCAATTCGCGTTCCTCCTTCAAGAGATACGGGGCTTGCGTCTCGCGTAAAATTTTTTCTGCGCGTCCTGAAATTTTGGCAACCATAGTTACGATTTATTTGGGATTTGCGAATTACGAAAAGTTTTTCTGACGACTGTCTACTGTTGACTGTTGACTGCTTACTTCCCGTTCCTCATCCAACAACTTTTTTCTCTCACATGCCTCTCGTACTCCTCGCGAAAATGTTTTATGCTTCCCAATGCAGGAGCGGCGGCGAAATCACCCAAGGGACATAGCGTATTCCCAGTCATTTGCTCCGCAACATTCGCGATCAAATCAACGTCCGCGATCTGACCCGCGCCGTCGTCAATCCGTTCCAAAATGCGCGCGAGCCAGTACGTTCCTTCGCGGCACGGCGTGCATTTTCCGCACGATTCATGTTTGAAAAATTGCGTCATCTTTTTTGCCGCCCAAACAACGCACGTATCTTCATCGAGTACGATCACAGACGCGGAACCAAGTTGTGATCCCGCCGCCGCAACCGAATCGTAATCGAGTTTCACATCGAGCGCGGCATCGGTGAGCATTGGCGCGCTCGCGCCTGCGGGCAAAATCGCTTTCACTTTTTTTCCGCCGCGCACGCCGCCGCCCAAATCGAAAATTAAATCGCGAAAAGTGAGGCTTCCCAGCGCCGCTTCGTAATTGCCAGGACGATTCACGTGACCGCTCAAGCAAAAAACTTTTGGTCCCGTAGATTTCGGTGTGCCGATTTTGGCGTACGCTTCCGCGCCCATCGCGATAATCGGCGGAATGTTCGTGAGTGTTTCGACGTTGTTGATGACCGTCGGCTTACCGTACAATCCCACGCTCGCAGGAAAGGGTGGCTTGACGCGCGGCTGTCCCAATTTTCCTTCGAGCGATTCGAGCAACGCGGTTTCCTCGCCGCAAATATACGCGCCCGCGCCTCTATGAATAGTAATCAGTAATCGGTAATCAGTATCCAGAATATTTTCGCCGAGATAACCGCGCGCGTGCGCGTCCGCAATCGCGCGTTCCAAACATTCTGCCGCGGACGGAAATTCGCCGCGAAGGTAAATGTACGCGTCGTTGGCTTGAATCGCGTACGCGGAAATAATTATGCCCTCGATGAATTGATGCGGATTGCGCTCCATAATCTGGCGATCTTTGAAAGTGCCTGGTTCGGATTCGTCCGCGTTGACAACGAGATAGCGCGGGAAAATATTTTTCGGCAGAAAACTCCATTTCGTTCCCGTCGAAAATCCCGCGCCGCCGCGTCCCTTCAAACCCGATTTGGTTACAGCTTGAATAATTTCATCAGGCGTCATTTTGATCGCGATGCGCAGCGCGTTGTATCCGCCGTTTTTTTCGTAGACGGAGATATCGGCGATATTTGGAATGTCAAGGTCGCGGAGAATAAGGTGTTTCATAATTTCAAATTGTCATTGCGAGGAGCGCAGCGACGAAGCAATCTCGTTGATACTTGGGGATTGCTTCGCCGCAAACTTCGGCTCGCAATGACGTTAGCGATCAACGTCCCCCAACACAATATCAATCATTGCGATAATCGCAACCATGTCCGCAACGTACGCGCCTTTCGCGAGCACGGGCAAGAGTTGCAAATTCGCGAACGAAGGCGCGCGCACGTGAACGCGGTGCGGCATATTCGTGCCGTTGCTCGAAACGAGATAACCCAATTCGCCGCGCGGTGATTCGACCGCCGCGTATACAATTCCTTTGGGCGGTTTGATTCCTTCCGTCCACAATTTGAAATGATGAATCAAACTTTCCATTGACGTTTGCAATTCCTCTTTCGGCGGCGGCGCGACTTTGCGATTGTTTGTGACGACGGGTTGCCCTTTTGTTTTTTGCAATTTGTTCAAGGCTTGCTCGATGATCCGCAAACTTTGCCGCATCTCTTCGATTCGAATCGCGTAACAATCGTTCACATCCGCGCGATCGCGCGAGCCGCGCGGCGCGTCAAACTCGTACTGCTCATAGCCCGAGTACGGCGCGGTTTTCCGCAAATCCCAATCCACCCCCGTCGCGCGCAACATCGGACCTGTGACGCTATGCGCGAGCGCCATCTCGCGCGATATTTCCGCGATCCCGCGCGTCCGCTCGAGCCAAATCGGATTTTTGTTCAAAAGATTTTCGTATTCGACGAGACGCGGGGGAATCGCTTTCAGAAATTCGCGCACCGCGTCCGAGAATCCCATCGGCACGTCGAGCGCCAGCCCGCCAAAACGAAAATACGACGTCATCATCCGCGCGCCGCTGACCATTTCGAAAATATCCAGCGCCATTTCACGTTCGCGAAATGCGTACGTCATCACCGTCACCGCGCCGATGTCCATCGCTTGCGATCCAATCGCGATGAGATGCGACGCGACGCGATTGATTTCGCACAACAACACGCGCACGATTTGCGCGCGCTCGGGCACGTCCACCTCTAACAATTTTTCGACCGCAAGCACGTACGCGAGATTGTTGAACATCGGCGAAAGATAGTCGAGGCGGTCGAAGAGCGGAATCGCTTTCAAATATGTTTTGTATTCTGCATTTTTTTCTACGCCCGTATGTAAATAGCCAACGTCGGGCATCGCGTTGACAACTTTTTCGCCGTCAATTTCGAGCGCGACGCGCAAGACGCCGTGCGTGGAGGGATGATGCGGACCCATATTGATGAGCATCGTTTCGTTCGCGCCATTACTTTTCCACGTTGGGCGCGGTTCGTTCATGGTTGCAACTGAAATCTCTTGCAATTCACCTTGAAGACTTACGATCAATTCGCGCGGTTTCGGAGGAGGAACATCAAATCGTTTCTCTGCTTGAATTTCTTTGAACGTGTGTGTGAATTCAACTTTTTCGTATCCGAGCGGATGATCTTTGCGGAGCGGATGCCCTGGCGTGGAATCCGGCAACAAAATTCTTTGGAGGAAGGGATGATCGGTAAAAGTGATTCCAAACAAATCG
>JACQEA010000253.1 GCA_016200825.1 Chloroflexota bacterium
ACGATGGTGCCGGTGCTTTTGTTGTTAGAAGAACGCGGCGCGCAATTGGGCTTGACCCACGCGTGGCAATTTTTTTGGATCACCGGCGGATTGAGTTCGGTTCTGGATAACGCGCCGACTTATCTCACACTCGTTTCGTTAGCCGAAGGGGTTACGCGCAATTTAGGCGCAGGAAATTTTGAGATTGTCGCCGGTGTGCGCGCGGATCTTTTGCGCGCGATTAGTTGCGGCGCGGTGTTTATGGGCGCGAATACTTATATTGGCAATGGTCCAAACTTTATGGTCAAAGCCATCGCCGAAGAACAAAAAATAAATATGCCGCACTTTTTTGAATATTTATTTTATTCGGGCGCCGTCCTCTTGCCAATTTTCTTCATCATAACAATTTTATTTTTTCTCTAAGCCGCGTTCCAAATCCGCGATAATATCTTCCACATCCTCCAACCCGACCGACAACCGCACCAATCCATCTGACACGCCTTGCGCGATCCGTTCCGCGCGCGTAACGACGCTGTGCGTCGTAGACGCGGGATGCACGATCAGCGTTCGCGTATCGCCGAGACTCACCGCCAGCGAACAAAGTTTGACCGCGTTCATCAATCGCGCGCCAGAATTAATTCCACCTTTCAATTCAAAACAAACCATTCCCCCGAACCCGCGCATTTGTTTTTGCGCGAGCGCGTATTGCGGATGCGACGGCAAACCCGGATACGCCACCCATTCGACCGCGCGATGCGTTTGCAAAAATTGCGCGATGGCGCGCGCGTTCGCGTTGTGGCGTTCCATTCGTAACGGCAAAGTTTGAATGCCGCGCAAGATTAAGTACGCATTGAAGGGCGAAAGAATTCCGCCAAAAAAACGCAGCGGTTCGTTCGCGCACTGTTTGATAAATTCGCGCGACCCGACAATGACGCCGCCGACCGCGTCGCCGTGTCCGCCAAAATATTTCGTCGCGCTATGAACCACCACATCAATTCCAAAATCAAGCGGCTGTTGATTGATCGGCGTAGCAAAAGTATTATCCGTGATGGAAATAATTTTTGCATCGCGCGCGATTGTCGCAATCGCGCGCAAATCGCAGAGCGCCAAAATGGGATTGCCAGGCGATTCGAGATAAATGAGTTTGGTGTTCGGCACAATCGCGCGCGCAATATTTTGTGGATCAGTCGCATCAACAAACGTCGTTTCGATTCCGAGCGCGCGCAATTCGTTCGCGAACAAATGGTACGTGCTGGGATAAATCGCTTGCGCCGCGATCACATGATCGCCCGCGCGAACGATGTTGAGAATTGCGGTCGAGATCGCCGCCATACCGCTTGCCGTCGCGAGCGCGGCGGGCGCATGTTCCAACGCGGCGATGCGTTTTTCCAACAACGCCACGGTCGGGTTGCCCCAGCGCGAATAAACAAATCCATCTTTTTCGCCCGCGAAAATCGCCGCGCCATCTTCCGCACTGCCGAGAAAAAAAGTGTTCGCGAGATGCAACGGCGGCACTAATGCGCCGGTGGTTGGATCCGGCGCTTCGCCCGCATGAATCGCGAGCGTATGAATACCCATTCGAGTCGTATCCATTTTTCCCCTTTGAAAAAAAATTGCGAGTGACGATGCGCGCATCATCACTCGGCGAGTTCAGAAAAATTTTTTTATCTCTTCGTGTCCTTTCGTGTTTTTCGTGGATGCCTTTTCTTTTACATTTTCTCGCGCAACGCCACCGCCTCGCCAACCAAATCCAACACATCATCCACTTCAAACGGTTTATGCACCACGCGATCTACGCCGCTCTCTTTCACTTTGCGCGAATCCAAATCCGCCGACCAGCCCGTCATCAACACGACCAGCACTTTGGGTTTTATTTTTTTGATCTCGCGCGCAACTTCCCAACCGGACATTCCCGGCATTCCTAAATCAGTGACGACTAGATCGAATTTATTTTCTTTGAACCGCGTCAATCCTTCCGCCCCACTGCTCGCGACGACGACGTGATGACCGCGAAACGCGAGAAATTTTGCGACCACGTCGCGAATCGTCGGCTCGTCATCCACGATCAAAATATTCGCGGCTTCGGAAGGCGTGAGCGTTGTCTTTTTCGGTTCTTCCGTCGCGCCTTGTAACACCGGCAAGGTGATCGCAAAAGTTGTTCCGCGTTCCACTTGACTGGTCACTTCAAATCTGCCGTTGTGTTGCGCGATCACGCGCGCGGCGATGCTCAAACCTAATCCAGAATGTGTGTCACCTTTGGTCGTAAAGAACGAATCGAATACGCGGCGGCGAGTTGCTTCGGGCATTCCTTCGCCGGTGTCCGTGATTGAAACGACCAGATTATTGGCTTTGCGTTGCGTGGAAAGCGTGATGAGACCGCCGCGCGGCATCGCTTCAATCGCGTTCAAAATAATTTCGACCATTACTTCGCGCAATTCGCGCGGATGCGCGAGGACGGGCGGCACGTCCGAAAAATCTTTGACCACGTCAATCACCACGCCGCGCGATTCGGCTTGATCGCGCCAATAAAATCGCGTGATCTCCGCCGCTTCGCGCATGAGCGCGTTCACATCGGTCGGAATAAATTTTTCTTCGCGCGGTGCGCGCGCAAATTCTTGCAACCGCCGCACGACTTGCGCGCCCGTCGCGGCGGTGCGTTGAATTTCCTGCAATTCCCCGCGCACCTCATCATCGCGCGTGCGTTCCGCGAGCAATTGCGCGCGGCCCAATACCGCCGCGAAGGAATTGTTGAGCGAATGCGTCGCGCCAATTGATAATTGTCCCACCGCGCGAATGCGCGAACTTTGAATCAATTGTTCTTGCGCCGATTCAATGTACGCCGTCGCGAGCATCGTGACGGTACCGGTGTACAACGTATCGAGCGCGTCGAGCGCCATTTCCAATTGCGGACCCGCGGGCAACACGCGCAGCAACAACGGCAGTCCGCTATGTTGATAGGCGCGGACAAGTTTGACCACGCGATCGAACGCCAAGCCAGAATGCGCGATTTGTTTCCCCCAATCCACAAATCGGCTAAAATAATCGCGCAAATTCCCGGATCGCAAGCCGCCAAAAAAAAGTTCGACGGCGGCTTCTTGAATGCCGCGAATAATTTCATCGGGCGGCAACGGTTCGCGCACTGCCAAGTCGCGATAAACCTGCGTCCACACTTGGATCAACTCGCTTGAAAATGGTTCCACGCGCGCGGCAATCTCCGCGAGCAACGGTTGTTGATCGCGCGTTTGTTCAACGACTTGATCTAAAATGTGTTCGGACAACGATTGCGGTTCGGTCACCGCTGCCTCTCTTTCACTCACCCCATTAGGACGTGTATGCAAAATCTTCTTGCGGAATTCTAAAGCGTCTGGCAACAAGGTTTTTCAACAGAGCCAGAGATAATAAAACTTTTTGCATACACGCCCTAGCATTTCAAAACGCAAACACAATTCACGTCAACAAAAAATCACCCACTATTTGCATTCTCGCATTATTCAACCGAAAGCGCAATGGGGCATCTATCCTTTTTCAAATTACGGTTTGGGCACGCCCCACATCGGCGCGCCGGTCACATCGAACGAATTTGTCGCCGCGTTGTGAACGCGCACATACTCGCCCATCTTTTGGAGCGTACCGTTTTTCTTGGCCGAAAAATAATAATAGCGATTGTTGATGCATCCGGCGGGACAATCCTCCCAGCCTTCCCAAAATACAATATCCCAGCCATCGCTTCGTTCGATCACCGTGATATCCGTCGAGCCGCCGATAATTCCGGCTTTGGCTTTATTGATCTTCGCCACTTCCGCAAAACGCGATTTAATCGCCGCGATCGCGGCATCGGCGTTCGCGAACGGCGCGGGAGTCGGAGTTGAGTTTACTAGAGTCGGCAAATTTTCCACGCGACGCGCCTCCAAATAACTTGTCCCGGAACGCACATACACGACGACCGCGCGCAAACGCACAACATTCCAAACATCGCGCGGCGAATTCAAATCTAAACCGGTGGGCGCGATCCCCGTTACATACATCGCGCCGGACTCATCCGCGATCACCCAATCGCTTTTTGTTTTGGGCGCGCTCGTTTGCGCTTCGCCCAAAATGTTTGCGCCGCGAAAATAACCGACGAGGTCAAACGTCCGGCCATCAAATTCGCGCGGCGCGTCCACAATCGCGCCGACGTAATTGGTGAGATGAACCGCGCGCGGCAGATTGGGCAAAAATCGCACGCGATAAACGCGGTCGCCTTCGCGATAAAGTGTGTTCGGATAATTTTGCGCGATGAGCGCGGCAACTGCCGCGTACAAATTTCCCGCAATCGTTACGCCATCGGTTGCGTCAGCGAGTTTGATTGCGACATTTTGCCAATCTGCGGCAGTTACATTCGAACCCAAATCATTGGTTGACCCCGCGCTAGTTGCTTGCAAGAAACCATCCGTCGCGGTAAAGATTTGTTGTTCGGTTGGAGTTGTTTGGGTGATGCGCGCGAATGCTTGCGAAAAATTTTGCGGCGTGCCGGGAAATCCCGCCGCGTACACGCTGACGGTTTTTGTCTTGTTCAAATAAACGCTAATCCGCCACGTCGGCAAATCGGTAGGCGTAGGTTTGGGCTGATAGAATGCGCCGAGTGAAAAAAAATCTAGTTGCTGAAGAGAATTCAGTAACGATTGAATCTCCGCGTCCGCTAAATAGCCGGTCCGCACGACCGCGTCTAATCCGCTCGCTGGATTCGCGCGTTCGCTCGCAAACACAACAAACCCATCGGCATACAATCGGTATGTCGGTACGTGGACGTCGCGCGGAACGGGCGCAAAGCCGCCGCT
>JACQEA010000254.1 GCA_016200825.1 Chloroflexota bacterium
AGACGCGTTTGAGAATAATCGCGCCGATGCGATCAACCGAAACGCTCACCGTACCGAGCGAGGTCGCGAGAAACAAAGCGGCGAGGAGGATCGCGATGAGAATCGAAATGGAAAAAAATGTTTTAGGGCGCATTGTTTTTTTTAGGACGTGTATGCAAAATCTTCGCGCAGGATTCGAGAGTGTTTGGTAACAGGGTTTTGCAACGAAACCAGCGGCAACAAACTTTTTTGCATACACGCCCTAGGGGCGAGGTGGCGCCTCGCCCCAACGACATCACTTGAACAAATCGGGTTGAATCAATTTCGCCGCGGCTTCGAGTCCGTCTATCAAACGCGGTCCGGGGCGACTGACCAAATTGTCGTCAATTGGAAATATTTTGTTGTTCTTGACGGCATTGATCGCGTCCCATCCTTTACGTACTTTCACCGATTCCACCGTTATCCCATACGCGAAATCGCTCAAGATGATAATCTCCGGATTCGCGGCGATCACTTCTTCGGCATTGATGCGCGCGTACGGCGTTTTGGCATTCGCCGCGATATTGACACCGCCCGCGAGCGTAATGAGTTCGTCAACGAACGAACCCGGACCCGGCGTGTACGGTTTTGTAGGATCTGTTGCGTCCAGTTCCCAAAAGACGCGCGGTTTGGATTTCGCGTTCGCGAGTTTTGTTTTGAGCGCGTCGAGTTTTTGCTTCATCGCGTCGGTAACCGATTTCGCTTTTGCGTCCGCGCCGGTTACTTTGCCGACAAGCAGAATGTCATTGACAACATTGTCGAACGTCGTCGTGGTTTTGCCAACCACGAGCACCGTTAATTTCAAGTCCTCTAACTTTTTCACATCCTCGCGATTCGTAATGCTCGCCGCGAGAACCAAATCCGGTTTTAGTGATACGACCTGCTCGTAATTCAGCGGAAACGTTTTGATTTTCTGCAGGTCTTTGACTTTGTCCAGCGGAAAATCCGAGAACGTGTCCACCGCGATCACACGATTGTCCAATCCCAATGCGAAGGCAATTTCGGTGTTACTCGGTGCCAGCGAAACGATCCGTTGCGGCGGCGCGGAAATTATCACGGTGCGATTTGCGCCGTCTGTCACTGTGATCGCCGCGAGGGTTGGTGTTGCCGGCACCGTCGTGGCGGTTGGCGCAACAATTGGCGCGTTCGTCGCGGTGGGTTGTGGTGTCGGCGCGGGCGCGCACGCGATCAACGCGGCGAGCGCGCCAAGAATCGCGAGCGAAATAATTTTTCGAAATTTCATTTTGATCTCCTGTGATTGTATGATTGGTAGAAACAAAAATCCTCCTGCCTTTCGACAAGAGGATTAAGGATCGTGATTCATCATCTCCTGCCCCCTTTCTCGCGAAGGTTGCTCGGAATGCGAACGCGAAAAAAATTTCGCGCGCATTAGCAGAGGCAGGTTTTCTGGCTTGTTAGTCTGATAGTCTTGTAGTCGCTTAGTCCAGTAGTCAAGTTTATTCTTGACTAGCTGACTATTGAACTATCAGACTATCCAACCAACCCACAGTTGCGGGACAGCGCCGGACTTGCGAACTTTTTTTCGCGCACCGGACTTGCCCTTTTCAACGCGATCGTGAGACCGCGCAACCTCTACAACTGCATCGCGCGATTTTCGGCGCCATGCAGACCGCGTCACCGAACCGACGCGGATTTATATTTAATTGTAGTTTGATTTTATCCGAGAATTTCGTTTACCGCAAATTCCGCCGCGCCGTCAATGTCCAAACTAAATTTCTGACCGCGCCCATATTTCTTTGAATCGGCGTAACCAGATGCGGTTGGATTGCGCTGAACAGAAACTGAATTATCTTCCAAATCAACAAGCATGTATTGAACAATTCCAGAGCGCGCATAGAGCGCGGCTTTGGTGGTGCGATCAAATTCGGCGGACGATTCAGAAACTTCGATCACCACAAAAATATCTTTTGGTTCGGGATGATACTCCGCGTAAAAATCCGCGCGCGGATGTAGAATAGACAAATCGGGTTGCGGTTCAGAACGTTTGCCCAAATGAATTGGATTCTGAACCCAAACAATCGCTCGCTTTCCAATTTTTTCAGTGAAGAGATGCGTCAGCCGCGCAACAACCGACGCATGATTAATACCGATTGGACTCATTTCAATAATCTCTCCTTCGATCAACTCGACCCGATCATCTTCGGAGAAAATACCAGCGCGCGCCATCGCGTAATATTCGTCCACATTAAAGAGTCGTTTTGCAGTTTGAACAATCATAGAGCCGCCTCGTGCGCGTTTTATATCACACTCTTATTGGCTCGTCAATTCAAGTGTGAGATCGCTCGCCGATATTCGAATCGCCGCGAGTTTTAGCGACGTGCCTTTGAGCGAATTTTGAATTAACGTGTTAATTTGATCCTCGGCTTGCGTCCGCACCGAATCGAGCGTTGAACCCAGCAACGATTGCGGCACACTAATCCCATTCGCGTCAATCGAATCCACAACGAGAACGACGCGCGAATTTTTCGCCGCGATCTGGAACGCGATGGTCACATTCGCCGAAACGCGTTGTCCGCCCAGCGTCAAGTCCACCATCCCGGCAATTTTCAAAAGATTCGGCGCGGCGAGCGCACTCGTCGGTTGTTTCAGGATCGCGTTTTTGGCAATGAGTTGTTTGAGTTGCGCGTTCAGATAACTCGCCGCGAATGTAATCGTCACATCCGCGCGCCCAGGACTCGATGCGTTCTCTGGCGCGGGCGGGGAAGATTTTCCAACGCCCAAAAAGAAAAACGCGGACAGCGCAACCACCACCGCAAAGAGAACGCCCAATAGAAAACCGGCGCAACCGACTGTAAAATTTTTCATGGTAAGTATAAATTAGAAATTAGAAATTAGAAATTGGAAATTGGAAGTTGGAAGTTGGGATTTGGGATTTGAAATTTTGGATTTGAAATTTGTTCCTACATCGTCTCCGGCGCGCGCACGCCGATCAAGCCCAACGCGTTTGCCAAAACTTGCTTTGCCGCCAGAATTAATTTCAACCGCGCGCGCGTCAGCGCGGCATCAGCCGGATCGGATGAGAGGACACGGCATTGTTTATAGAACGAATGGAACGTACCCGCGAGTTCAATCGCGTAATGCGCCAAATGATGCGGTTCGAGATTGGTCGCGGCAAGTTCAACGATTTCAGGATAGCGCAACATCTCGCGAATCAATTCCAACTCCGCCGCGTGCGTCAACAATTTAACGTCACCCTCTTGCGGCGACGCGCCCAACTCCGCCGCGTGCGTCAAGATACCGGCGATGCGCGCGTGCGCGTACTGCACGTAATAAACGGGATTCACATCGGATTGTTGCTTCGCAATTTCCAAATCAAAATCAATTGTCGAATTGAGCGATTGACTCACGAGCATAAAGCGCACCGCGTCCGCGCCTACATCATCAATCAATTCGTCGAGCGTGATAAATTCGCCGGTGCGTTTGCTCATGCGCACCATTTCGCCGCCGCGTTTCAAATTAACAAATTGGTAAATCAAAATGGTAATCCGCGCAACGTCCAGACCCAACGCTTTTGCCGCGGCGAGAACGCGCGGCACATC
Source organism: Chloroflexota bacterium (assembly GCA_016200825.1). Taxonomy (GTDB): domain Bacteria; phylum Chloroflexota; class Anaerolineae; order UBA4142; family UBA4142; genus JACQEA01. The sequence goes on from JACQEA010000254.1 coordinate 3,579, forward strand.
GCCGTGATGATCCGCGCCCCACACATAAATCGCGCGATCAAACGCGCGCACCGCGAGTTTATTCCACACGTACGCGATATCGCCCGCGAGATAGGTGGGACGCTCGTCCGGTTCCGCGATGACGTTGGGCGAACGAATAATCACCGCGTCTTTTTCTAAACCCAATTTCGTCGCGGCAAACCACGTCGCGTCGTCTTGATCGTAAATCAATCCTTTATCTTTTAAGGATTGAAAAACTTGATCGAACAATCCGCTTTCAAAGAGCGCGCGTTCCGAAAACCAATTGTCGAAGCGCACGTTCATTTTTTCCAACGTCGCGCGCAACGCCGTGACAACAATTTCGATTCCCGCGCGGCCAATTTCGCGCACGGCTTGCGCGCGCGGCATCTGCAAAAATTTTTCGCCGTACTCCGCCGCGAATTGCTTACCCATTTCAGCGACGTATGCGCCTTGATAGCCGTCTTCGGGAAACGGTTCGTCTTTGCCGCGCGCGTGCGCGTAACGCGCGAATAAACTCGCGCCGAAGTGATGAACCTGCGAGCCGTTATCGTTGATGTAAAATTCGCGTTGAACGTCGTGACCCGCCGCGATCAAAATGTTCGCGAGCGTGTCGCCGATCGCGCCATTGCGTCCACTGCCCACATGCATTGGACCGGTGGGATTGATGCTGACGTACTCGACCTGAATTTTTTCGCGGCGCGCCGGCACAAGCGTTCCAAAA
>JACQEA010000056.1 GCA_016200825.1 Chloroflexota bacterium
CGCGCTCTATTCACAGATTTCGTTTCGCGCCTCACGCATTCCGCACTCCGCATTCCGCAATCCACTTGCCGCATTCCTCGCGATTTTTCTCGCGTTCGTGCCGTGGCTCCCAAACGTCATCGCGCGATTTGGGCAGGACGCGAGTTATTGGCGCGGCGCGTTGAAACTCGACGAAGCCCTGCGACATATCTTGATCAATTTCACATTAGGCGAATCGGTGTTGGAAGGCGTCGCTCAGTATTTTGCCGCCGGGTGGTTGTTGATTTTTTTTATTGGCTTGATCTTTTGGGTAAAGTCAACAGTCAACAGTCAACAGTCCAAACCCACTCAGCCACTCACGTTTTCAATTTTATATCTCATCATCCCGCTCGCGCTTTTGCTTTTTCTTTTCGCGCGCAATCCCAAATTCAACGCGCGCTATTTGATGATCGCGTCGCCGCCGTTTTTCATTTTGCTCGGCGCGGGACTCGCGAGCGTCTTTTCACTCACGCGTCAATCATCCCGCACACTTGCACTGCACGCGAGTGCAGGTGTCACGCAATCCGCAATCCGATTTACGTTTTTGGTTTTACCTTTTACCTTTTGCCTTTTCACTTCTGCCTTCGCGTTAAGCAATGCCTACTTCGACCCCGCGTTCACCAAAGCCGACTATCGCAAAATCGCGCGCTATATCGAACAGCACGCGGCACGCGATGAAGCGATTGTTTTGACGAGCGGACATCTCTTTCCCGCGTTCAATTATTATTATCGCGGCGACACACCGCAAGTTCGATTGCCCGACGATCCAACGTTGAATACCGAGCACGTCATCGGCTATGACGCGGCGTACGCGCTCAATCAATTGGTCGCGGGCACGCGCGGCGTGTGGATGGTGTTGTGGCAAGATGAAGTTGTTGACCCCAACGGATTTCTGCCAATGTTTTTCGCGTCTCACGGCAAAGAAGAAAAAATCGACGCGGCATTTTATCAAGTGAAATTGCGCCACTATACACTCGATCCCAATGCGCGCTTTGCATCCGAACCGCTCAGCGCGATCCCGCGCCGCGCGAATTTCAAAAATCAAATCGAATTGCTCGGCATCACGCCTACGCCTACGCCCGCCGACATCGGCGCGTCGTTCAATTTAGATTGGAATAGTTTGGAGAATTTGGACGAAGATTATCTCGTGGCGTTGCGCGTGCGCGACGCGCAAGGAAATCTGTGGGGCAAACTCGATCGTCGTCCCGCCGGATACAATTATCCCACCACGCGCTGGAAGAAAAACGAAAAACTTTTTGGCGCATACACTGTGCCACTTTTATCCGGGACGCCCGCGGGCGACTATTTCGTCGAGGTAACAATTTACACCGCGCAAAATCAAAACGGACTCGATGTGCTGGCGCCCAACGGCGCGCCGCTCGGAAAATCGGTACGACTCGGACCAATTTCGGTTTTGCCTGCGCGCGCACCGCCAAGTTTCGCGTCGCTCAACATTCAAAATACAATTAGCGCGCCGATCGGTCCCTTCACTTTGCTGGGGTATGAACTCGGACGCGCGCAAGCCAGCGCGGGCGAATCCATTCCGCTCACATTATTTTGGCGCGTCGATTCAAAATTGGATCGCGATTACAATTTCCGCGTGCAATTCGGCGACGCGGCGAGCGACGCGTATGCAATCACAAATTTCCAGACTTCAAGCGGAACGATTTTGCGCGGGCAATATCAAATCGCGATTCCGGCCGCGGCGCGCGACGGCGGAACAAACTTGCGCGTCCTGCTCAACTCGGGCGAATCGCTCGCGCTTGCGCCGTTTGTGATCGAGAAAACCGATCGCGTCTTTGTGCGCCCGCGCGCGCAAATCGCGCAGGACGTAAATTTTGCGAACAGCATCGCGCTGATCGGTTACGATGCGCCCGCGGCGCTGAAAGCGAATGAGACTTTGAAATTGAATCTGTATTGGCGCGCGCGCGCGAAAATGGAAAAAGCGTACACGGTGTTCATCCATCTGCTCGATAAAAACTCTCAAGTCGTCGCGCAACAAGACGCGCAACCCGTGAACGGCGCGCGCGCGACGACGACGTGGATCGCGAACGAATACCTCGCGGATAATTATCAATTGCAAATTCCGGCGAATGCCGCGCCCGGCGAATATCGCGTTGAAATCGGTTGGTACGACGCCAGCGATCCGGGATTTGCGCGATTGCAAGTGATAGATGATAATGGCGCTCCGATTGGCGATCACGTCATTCTCAAAACAAGTCTTGTAGTCCAATAGTCGAATGGTCGGATAGTCGAAAGACAAACCGACCATCCGACTACTCGACTGCGAGACTATGCGACTATTCGACTATGCGCCCCAGCATCACCGTTTTCTTTCCGTGTTATAACGACGCGGGCACCATCGCGACCAACGTCATGCGCGCGATTCAAACTCTACGCGAGATTTCGGATGATTACGAAGTGTGCGTAATCAACGAGGGCTCGCGCGATGACTCGCGTTTGGTTCTGGAAGAACTCGCGCGGCTGTATCCGCGCGAATTTTATTTCGTGAATCGCGATCAGCCGAGCGGATACGGCGGCGTCGTGCGCGGCGGAATCGCGCTGGCAAAGAAGGAATGGTTTTTCTACACCGACGGCGACGCGCAATACGACGCGCGTGAATTGAAATTGCTGGCGGAAAAAATTTCGGACGACGTAGATTTCATCAACGGCTGGAAAATCAAGCGGCGCGATCCGATGCATCGGATCGTGATTGGAATGGCGTATCAATATTTTGTGAAATTTCTGTTCGGCTTGCAAATCAAAGATGTGGATTGTGATTTTCGCTTGATGCGCCGCGCCATTTTCGACGTGGTGGAGTTGGAATCGGTGACCGGCAC
>JACQEA010000255.1 GCA_016200825.1 Chloroflexota bacterium
GTTAATTCGCGTTCAGACATTACAATCCACAAAAAGCCATAGAGCACATAGAGGGCATGGAGGAAAAAATAATTTCTCTATGTTCTCTATGATCTCTATGGCTGATTTATGCATATACATCTTCATCCACCTCGCTCGCATCCGGGAACGCCGCATCCAACGCGAATTGCGCGCCGCGTTCAATCTCGTCATGCACTTCGATCTGGATTCGCTTGAGTACCGCTTCATCCGTCAGCCGTTGCGCGATCACCCATTCACCCAAAATTTTTAGCGGATCGCGTTTCTCTATCCATTCTTGCTCTTCCGCTTTCGCGCGATAGTACGCGCGGTTGATATCGCCCACGTGATGCCCGCGATAACGATACGTGTTGCACAGCAAAAACGCGGGACCTTCACCGCGCCGCGCGCGTTCTATCAACTCTTGCGCGATATTGTACACCGCGCGCGCGTCCTGACCATCCACTTGCTCCGCGCGCATTCCAAACGCACGCGCGCGTCCAAGTAAATCGCCCGCGGTCGTTTCGGCATAATGCGTGTACTCGTTGTACAAATTATTTTCGCAGACGTACAGCACCGGCAATTTCCACAACTGCGCCAAATTCATTTCTTCGTACAAAATTCCCTGACCCAGCGCGCCTTCGCCGAAAAAACAAACCGCGACGCGTCCCGTTCCCAACATTTTTGCCGAAAACGCCGCGCCGGTCGCGATGCCCGCGCTCCCCGCGACAATCGCGTTCGCGCCGAGATTACCGGATTCCGGATCCGCGATGTGCATCGAGCCGCCTTTGCCGCGACAATATCCGGCTTCTTTGCCTAACAATTCCGCAAACATTTTATCCACTTGCGCGCCTTTCGCGAGACAATGCCCGTGCCCGCGATGCGTGCTCGTGATGTAATCGTCGCGGCGCAACGCTTCGCACACGCCGACCGCGACCGCTTCTTCACCAATATACAAATGCGCGAGCCCCGGCATTTTCGCGCCGCGATAGAGTTCGTCCACTTTTTCTTCAAACGCGCGAATCTTTGCCATCTGTTGGTACATATGGAGATACTGTTCCGCGTCAAGGTCGGACCGCGCAGATTTTATTTTTGCGGTCGTCTTGAGTGAGTTCATTGCTTGGTACCGCTTCGGCGATCCAACACATAACTGGTCGTGGTCAACGCGACGCCAAATCCAACTACGCCGACCAGAACAAGAAAAAATGGATCGCGACTAGAAGTATAAAGTGCGATGAGCGTCAAAAGAATTACGGCGCGCACGAAAACCGTCGTCGTATACAGAACCTCTAAACGATATCGAATGATCTGCACGATCACGACACCAAGCGCAAAGAGCACGACTCCGACCAGACGCGGCATCAAGTCACCGTAATCGCCGGTGGAAAATAATAATTTGAGCACGAATTGTGGCGCGAGCATCAACAAAATGCCGCTCGGCACAAGATACCCGGCGAGATAAAACAAACTCAAGCGAGTGCGTTTCATGATTCAATTTCTCCTTTATTTTAAAATTTTTTTCTTCGCGTCCTTCGCGTTCTTGGCGGTGAAATTATTTTGCGCCCGCCATTTTCGCCAGCACCGCGAACATCACCGCGAAATCTTTTTCTGCGAATCCCATTCCGCGCGCGGCGGTGAGAAATTCATTCGTGATCGCTGTCGTCGGCAGCGGCACATCGAGTTGACGTCCGAGTTCCAGCGCGAGTGTCATATCTTTTTGCATCATATCCACATCAAACCACGCTTCGTCCGGCAATTTCAAAACAAACGGACCGCGATATTTCACCATCGGCGACGCGATCACGCTGTTCAATAAAACTTCGACCGCCGTCTCGCGTTTAATCCCGGCTTTTTCCGCGAGCAAAACGCCTTCGCTGAACGCGAGCATTTGCACCGCGAGCGAAAGATTCGTCGCGATTTTCATCGTGACCGCGAGTCCGTTCGCGCCGACGTAATTTACTTTCGGTCCGATCGCTTGCAAAACCGGTTTCACTTTTTCAAACGTCGCCGCGTCGCCGGCGATCATAATCGAAAGATTGCCTTGCTCCAACGTGATCACACTGCCCGACACCGGCGCGTCCAACATATACGCGCCTTGGCTCGCAACCTGTTGCGCGATTTCGCGCGACGCGGCGGGACTGACCGTGCTCATATCCACGTAAATTTTTCCCGCGCGCAATCCTGCCAAAATTCCATCCGCGCCTTCGGTGATTGCGCGCAACGCGCGCGTATCCGTCACCATCGAAAAAATAATTTCCGATTTTTCCGCGACCGCGCGCGGCGAATCGCCCCAGTGCATTCCCGCGTCCATGAGCCATTGCGCTTTCGATTTCGTGCGATTGAATCCGGTGACCGCGTGTCCCGCGTCGAGCAAACGTTTAACGATGCGACTGCCCATGACGCCGAGACCGACAAAACCCAAGTTTGCCATCGTCACTCCGAAAAAATTTTTCTTTTGCGCGCTGGCGCGGCGTTCGCGTCGCGGCGAACTTGGCGTAAATGCGCGCGCATCGCGTCGCGCGCCGCGTTCGCATCGCGCTGTTCAATCGCGCGTAAAATTTTCTTGTGATGAAATTGCCCGCGCGCCAATCCGCCTTTCACTTGCGCGATGCGCGTGCGCTGATCGCGCAAGAGGTCCACAATCGAATCAATCAAAATGGGAATAAATGGATTTTGCGTCGCCGCCGCGAGCGCGCGATGAAAATTTAGATCGGCTTCGATAAACGGGCCCAATCTTCATCATCAGCCCCAAAGAATGGCGCATCGCTTGCGGCGTGCGATTAGAAATAAAAGTGCCGCGGCCATGTTCGACCGCGACCAAACCTTTTTGGCGGAGAGTTTTAATTGCTTCGCGAATCGCAGTGCGGCTCACGCCAAATTGTTCCGCGAGATCGCGTTCAGGGGAAAGTTGATCGCCGAGTTTTAATTGCGCGGAAAAGATTTGCGTTTCAATTTGCGCGACGATCCGTTCGTAGAGACGTTCGGGTTGGAGGGTTTTGTACGCCATGGTCGCACCACGCCGATGTGGTAAGGTGGTATGACCTTTGTAATTGATTTTCAAAAATCTGTCAAACCTGCGCGCGCTCAGCGCGCGCCCAACGCGCGTAATTGGTCTTCGATCTGCTGGCGAAAATTTGGATTGGTTGCCAATTCCAACGCGCGATTGAAATCCGCGATCGCGGCGTCGCGCTGATTTTTCACGCGCCACAAAATCCCGCGCGTGTACAGCGCATCGGCATAATCCGGTTTGATTTGGATCGCGAGATTGAGATCGTCAATCGCGCGGTCAACGTCGCGTTTGAAATAATAGACGACCGCGCGATTGCGATACGCTTCCGCAAAAGTCGGTTTATATTTGATCGCGAATGTAAAATCGTCTAACGCCCGGTCATAATCTTGCTTGCCGAGCGCGGCAATCGCGCGCTGATAATACGCGTCCGCGGAATCCGCTTTCAGCGCAATGGCTTTGGACAATTCGGCAATCGCCGCGTCAAAATCGCCTTTGTTATTCAGCGTAATTCCAATGTTGATGTACGCTTCGATAAAATCGGGTTGGCGCGCGAGGCGCGCGCGATAATCCGCTAACGCGCGATCGTACTCGCGCGTGTTGAAATACGCGTTGCCGCGCCGAAAATACGCG
>JACQEA010000238.1 GCA_016200825.1 Chloroflexota bacterium
GGTGAATTGTTAGAACAGTGGGAGAGAATCAAACGAAGCGAAAAGCCCGAAGCGAAAAGTGATAAAGCCGATTTGCCGCGCGCGTTGCCTGCGTTGATGCGCGCGCAGAAAATCGCGGAGAAAACCAAAACGCGCGTGAACCTAAAACAGATCGCGGCGAACGTGGAAAAATTATCGCGCGCGAAAAATAAAGAGGACAAACTGGGCGAAGTTTTATTTGCGTTGGCAGCGTACGCCGAAGAAAAAAAGTTGGATGCGGAGGCGGCGTTGCGCGCGGCTGTCGCCATTCATTGAAACGGACGACGACAAAAATAAAAAAACCCGCAGAGCGGGTTTCGCGCAAACGCGCAGTCGGTTTCAACCGATGACTAGATATTGTTTGCGCTCGCGGCGTACGCGGCAGAAAAAAATTTAGATGCGGAATATGATCTTATTCCCCAATGAAATCAATTTGTGTAAAAGTGCGGTTGCAAATCTTCGCTTGAGACATAACGACTTGCCTGACGGAAAATAGCGCGTAATGTGCCTGTGTCAATCTCTTTGTGCCGCGGTATGGTTAGCGTTTGTTTTTCTCCCGTCGCCGTGATTCGTCGCAACTTGACGTGACTACCTGACTGTGCCGCAACTGCAAATTCAAAACCTTCCAGAATCCGAATGACTTGGTCTCCCGATAAACGGCGCAGTCTAGGCACTAACGGGCTCCATCTCGAAAGTAATTAGCAAAGGTGGATTAGGAGCCAATCCTAATTCGCCGAGGTCTTCACCTTCCAGATGAAGTTGAATTGCCTCGCGCAAATTTTGCGCAGTCTCATCGAGTGTCCTGCCTTGAGTAACGACTGCCAAATCTAAACATTCCCCAACGTATCCTTGCTGGTCGCCCGGATAAATTACCCCCTGAATCGTAAATCGTCGGACTGACATCTGCTGCTCCTTTTTTCAAATTATATCAGCAATCATTTTGGCTGGCAAGACGCTGCGCTGCAATGAGAATGCTAGACTATTCCGTTAGAAATCGCGGCGAATGTGGAAAAATTATCGCGCGCGAAAAACCAAGAGGACAAATTGGAAGAGATTTTGTTTGCGCTCGTGGCGTACAAGGCAAAGAAAATGGTGGATGTGCCGGGTGCTTTGCACCCGTGCGAGAAGAGAGATCCAGCCATTAAGAAAAGCTTGAAAAAATGATGAGGATTATTTGCTCAGTTAACCCGCGTAATATTAGCCAAATAAGCGATTGAATTCCGTTTGTGAGAATGAAGCTCTTGCATTGATTCGACTAGATCTTTCACTAGACCGGGCATCTTTGGCGCGGCGGCAATTAGACTCAGAATAACTATCTCAGCTGGGCCGGTATTAGGTATCAAATTGGATGCAATCCCACCCGCAGTCCCGCCCCATGCAACTGATTTGGCAAGATTTATGATGATTCTTCCATGGATTTTTTCCCAGATTTCCTTTGAGCGATCGTTGTACTCATTAAGTTGTTTTGCAAGTTTCTCTCGGACATATTTAGTAACCTCTCTCTGCAAGTCGTCAGTCCAAGGTTCAGAATTTATCAATGAAAGCAACTCGATCATATTTCGAGAAATAAATTTAACCCTTTCGTCTTCCATTTCATTTCGGTACTGAACTAACTGTTTGGGATCAAGGTCTCTGATTAGTTGAGATCGGAAAAGTTCGTTGGAAAGTGTAACAAGGACATCACCCAGTTTGGCCCTTTCATCGAAGTTAAACTGTGAACTAGGTGAACTCAAAGACAAGGTTTTGAGCGTGTCTCGCGCTACCCGGTATTTGTACTCAATTATTGGACGAAATGAAGCATCAAAAACGGGAAATGCATTTAATGCTTCTGCTTTCAGAAATGATTCAGATATGTTCTGGGAAATTTCTATTGACTTGGGCTCAGGAATAATTTGAACTGTTACCTTGATGGGATCTGGATCGGTCGGGAGAGACTCTAAATTAGCAGATATCCATGAGGACAATTTGTAATCCTCAGGTTTTGTATTACAGAGGGCATTGAATTGTGGGTCACTGAAATCGAATCTTGCGGTAATCCTGCTCCAATTCTTGATATTTCTGTTGAGGTTCTTCGCAGTTGGCGTATTCTGTGTTTCGAGGTCAGCAGCCTCGACAATTTTCTTTTCTCGCAAATACAAAAGAAGCTCCGAAAATTTGGGGTCACTCCATTGTAGAGATTCAATCGGTAACTGTAGCATTCTCTCGGTGTCACGGAAATAATTGATCGGTTTTACTGGTTTGCCATCTGGATTCCCATCAGTCAGTTCTAGCCAAGTGCTAGGATAGATCGCGCTCAAGGATGGTGGGATAATGAAAATCTTGTCATAGAACAAAGCTAACTCCTTCAAGAGAAGTGATGGAGTGTTTGGAGTTGTTCTAAGCACACATTCGAATTTTTGCATTGTTTTTCCCATTGCCTTCTAAAACACAAAAAAAGGGAACAATAAGACACCATTGGATTTTTAGAATATCCTCGGTGAATTATTTCCCCTGCTTTGAGCATGACAGTCGGGGCGAATGGACTTGAACCATCGACCTCAGCGTCCCGAACGCTGCGCGCTACCAAGCTGCGCTACGCCCCGAATTCAATCGCATTATACCGCGACTCGCGGGATTTGCAAATCGCGCGATTTGTGGTATAATCTTTGCCGTTAGTGACAAGTAAATCCGGTTTATCTATGCCGTCCCGTCTTGTGACTGGGCGGTTTTCTTTCTCCCTTTTTACTCCCCTAACTCTCGCTAGTCCTCACGGAGCATCAGTCGAACCGCATCTGAATTCGTCGAGCGCCTTGTTGAACTTGCGACCGACGTGTTCGCGCGGTTGTTCACCTCGGCAATATTTTACCGCACAGGAGTTTCATGTTTTTCAGTACGTTTAATCTCGACCCGCGTCTGCACGCGGGGATTCGCGCTTTGGGTTTTGAAACACCCACGCCGATTCAACACGCCACCATTCCCGCCGCGCTCAGCGGTCGCGATATTTTGGGCTCGGCAGAAACCGGGACCGGCAAAACCGCCGCGTATCTTTTGCCGATGATGCAGAAACTAATCGCCGCGTCAACCCGCGTCCACTCAACCCGCGCGCTCGTGCTCGTGCCCACGCGCGAATTGGCATTGCAAGTCGCGGAACAAGGCAAACAATTGAGCGCGCAAACGGAATTGCGCGTCGCCGCGATTTATGGCGGCGTCGGTTTAGGCGATCAAGCGCAAACGCTTCGGCGCGGCGTAGACATTGTCATCGCCACTCCGGGCCGATTGCTCGATCATATCGAGCGCAAAAATATTTCCTTCACCGCGCTAACAATTTTAGTGTTGGATGAAGCGGATCGAATGTTGGACGTTGGCTTTTTACCCGACCTGCGCCGCATCATCGCGCTTTTGCCGCGCGAACGACAGACCTTACTTTTTTCCGCGACCTTACCCACCGCGATTCTCGCGTTAGCAAATCAAGTCACGCGCGATGCCGTGCGCGTGCAAGTCGAAAAAACAATCGCGCCGACCGCAATCGCGCAAACGCTTTTTCCGGTCGCGGAACATTTAAAGACGCAAGTATTGCAACACTTGTTGCGAGAGGAGGCAATGGACAGTGTGTTGGTGTTTGCCCGCACCAAACGCCGCGCCGATCGCTTGGTGAAACAACTCGCGCACGCGGATATTCGCGCGGCCGTGATTCACGGCGATCGTTCGCAAGGACAGCGCATCGCCGCGTTAGAAGCATTTCGCCGCGGCCATTCGCGCGTGTTGATCGCGACCGATATTGCCGCGCGCGGCATTGACGTGGAAGGCATTTCGCACGTGGTCAATTATGACGTGCCGATGCAAGCCGAAGATTACGTGCATCGGATCGGACGGACCGGACGGATGGAAGCGGAAGGGTGCGCGTACACACTCGTCACGCCCGAAGATGAAATCATGGTGCGCCGAATCGAAAATGTTCTTAAGCACAAAATTACGCGGCGGCGTTTAGAAGGCCTGGACTATAACGCGCCGAGATTTATTCAACCCGATGCCGAAGCCATTCGCAAGTACGTCGCGGCACATCGTGTGACGCGTCAAAAATCAATGCACGCTCGTGCGTAAGCACAAGGAGAATTTTCTGTGGAATCTAAATTGTACGTTGGCAATCTCTCGTACAACGTGACCGAAGATCAACTGCGCGATTTATTTACGCAAGCCGGTGAGATCAAAGAAGTCACGTTGATTATGGATCGCGATACGCGTCGCTCCAAAGGTTTTGGCTTTGTCGAAATGATGAACCAAGTCGACGCGGAAAAAGCGATTCAAATGTTTAACGAGCATGAGCTCGATGGTCGCAAAATGACCGTCAACATCGCGCGCCCCAAAGAAGATCGCGGCGGACGCGGTGGTGGCGGCGGATTTCGCGGCGGACGCGGTGGTGGTGGCGGCGGCGGTTATCGCAATCGCTACTAAGCGCGCGACGACACGAATATTTTTCAACCCCGCGCGTTAAATCGCGCATAACAATGAAGCATTCAGACTGCCTCGTTCAGTGTGAATGCTTTTTTGTATTTCACTTTTAAGAAATCGGCGCGCGCCTTGACACGCTCTCCGCGCGATGCTATAGTTTGACGCGCGAAATCTAATTTTATTTTTTTGTGTTCGTCGGTGTTGATCAGTAGACCTTCCGAAATAAGCAAAGGCGTCCACGAAAAACACGAAAGCACATGAAATCTCTAACGATCCCTTCGTGTTTCTTCGTGTGTTTCGTGGATAATGATTATTGCAAATAATGTCTAGTGTCCTATTTTCAAGGGAGCAAAAATGAATCAGTCGTCAAAAGAAATCACCACGCTCGCGGGCGGATGCTTTTGGTGTTTAGAAGCGGTGTACGATCAATTGAAAGGCGTCACGAGTGTCGAATCCGGTTACGCGGGCGGACACGTTGCGCAACCATCGTACGAAGCAGTTTGCACCGGCAAAACCGGACACGCGGAGGTCGTGCAATTAACGTTCGATCCCAACGTGATCACGTTCAAAGAAATCTTGCGCGTGTTTTTTACGATTCACGATCCCACGACGCTCAATCGGCAAGGCGCGGACGTTGGCACGCAATATCGCTCGGCGATTTTTTATCACACGCCGGAACAGAAAAAAATCGCGGAAGAGACGATCAAAGAAATCGCCGCCGCGAAACTTTGGAATGATCCGATCGTGACAGAAGTCGCGCCGCTCAAAGAATTTTTTATCGCCGAAGATTATCACCAAGAATATTTCGCGCACAATCCGAATCAGCCGTACTGCCAAATGGTCGTCGCGCCCAAAGTTGCGAAATTCCGCAAGAAA
>JACQEA010000239.1 GCA_016200825.1 Chloroflexota bacterium
ACCGTGCACGTCGTCGAAATCGGCACGGCTTTTTCCGCGCGCAACGCGGTGGGTCCCAATTCCGCGAGCGGAATTTCGAGCGCGACGGCCGCGGCTTGCAAAAATCGGCCGGTGCCCGCGGCGCATTTATCGTTCATACAAAAATCTAAAACTTCGCCGGTGGGACTGACGCGAATCGCTTTGGTATCTTGGCCGCCCATATCAAGCACCGTGCGCGTGCCGGGAAACATATGCGATGCGCCGCGCGCGTGACAACTAATTTCGGTAATTTGCGTATCGCCAAAGATAACTTTGTAGCGTCCGTACCCCGTGCCGACGATGTACCCAATCGCCTCTTCGCCGATTTTCGCGTCTTGCACCGCGAACAAAAAAGATTTTTCCGCGGCGGTCACCACGTTTGCGCCCGTATCAATCAACGAGCGTCCAACAATTTTTCCCGCTTCGTCCACAATCACGGCTTTGGTTTGCGTCGAGCCAACATCAACACCGGCAGCATAAGACATAGAATCCTCCGTAAAACGTAATGCGTAAATCGTATTGCGTAAATTGTATTGCGTATTGCGTTATGCCATTGGCGGATGATCGAGAAGAGTTGAATCAAATACGCTATATGATGCGCGCTCTTCCGCGATTTTGTAACCGCGCTCGGCGGGAATAATGGTGAGCAACAATCGAATAATTTCCGTCAGCAATTTTATTCGATGTAATGCAACTGGGTCTGTCAGAATATGTCGCGCTTTGTAATACCAATCGCGCGATTCACGCGCCGAGCCGAGTGAGTATTCATAGAATCGCGCTTGGTCTTTATGCGAGCGATGGCTGTAACCTTCTGCGATATTTGCGCTGACCGAACCAATCGCTCTATACAACTGACCCGCGAGGTCAAGCGTGCGTTTGTCTTGGAATAATATTGTTACATCGAGCCACGCCAAGTCACCCGCAAATACTGCCAACCGATAAACTTGCATCCGCCACAACGCGTCACCTGTGAGCTCACTTGGAACCGTAGCAATCCATTCTTCAAATTTCATCGCCCCTCCTCCCCCAACATACGGAATACGTACTACGCAATATTTTTCATCACGCGACTCTCAACTTCCGCGTCGCCAATCCTTCAAAAAACGCGTCAATGCGATTTTTCATCGGCGCTTCGGCGACGACGCGCTTGTCCATCATATCCGATTCGATAAACAGCGTGCCCACATCGCGCGCCGCCATCACCGCGCGGCGATTGTCCGCGAGGCCCGTCGAAACAGTGCGACACGATTTGATCGGATGATAGACGATGCCGTCCACGTGATACGCATCCACTTGCTCCACCAGCCATTCGTTTTGGAAAAACATCGCGTCCACCGCGTGCCGTACGCCGATGAGAATTCCTTCCGACAAACTTTCAATCGGTTTATTCAAATCGTACTGAAAGCCCGTGTTCAATCCGCCCGACGCGAATTCGAGATAGGTCGAGCCGGTAAAAGTCCCGCCCCATTCCGAAAAGAGTTCGGTGAATCGCCGAAAAATCGGATAGCACGGCACGCCGACAAAAATCAGCCGATATTTTTCCGCCGTCAAGGTGCCGATTTTGTGCGCGGCTTTGTATTCCATCTCCTCGACCAACTCTTTGAAATATTTCGCGCCGGCCGCGGTGCCGCGCAACGCGTTCGCCACGCCGAGATAAATCGTGCCTTCGCTCATCGCGTTGAAAACCGCGGGCATCGCTTTGTTCACTTCGAGCAAACGTTTGTACGATGCGCTCATTTCGTTAGTGTAGCGCATCGCCTCGCGCAATTTATCCACATCAAACTTTTTTCCGGTAATCTCTTCACACACCGCGATCAGTTCGCGCAATTGAAACTCGACGTACTTGCGATCGTTTTCAAAATCGGGATTGCCTTGCCACGTTTGCTTGCCCAACGCGCGCGACCCCGGCACATCAATCGCGAACGTGCGCGCGTTGCACATGCGCTCCCAAATCTCGCCCCATTTCAAATAGGTGTTGCACGCGTTCGTGAGAATCGCGAGCGTGGGTTTGGGAATTTTGCCCATCGGATGCGCGCCGTTTTTCAAAATAATTCCGACGTC
>JACQEA010000057.1 GCA_016200825.1 Chloroflexota bacterium
ATTATATTCTCTGCGCGATGTGACCGGCACCGTGAGTTGCATTCCGCTCATCGCGAGTTCGATCATGAGCAAAAAAATCGCGGCGGGCGCGAATGTGATCGTGTTGGATGTGAAAGTCGGGCGCGGCGCGTTTATGAAAACGGAAGCCGAGGCGACGCAACTCGCGGAATTGATGGTGCAAATTGGACGCGGCGCGGGCAGAAAAGTAGGCGCGGTGATTAGTGATATGAATCAGCCGCTCGGTTTCGCGGTTGGCAACGCGCTCGAAGTGATCGAGGCAATTGAAACGTTGAAAGGTAATGGTCCAGCAGATTTTGTGGAGCATTGTCGCGCGGTCGCGCAAGAAATTCTTTTGATCGCAGACATTGCGCGCAATGAACAGGACGCGCGCGCGAAATTGAACCGCGCGCTTGAATCAGGCAAAGCGTTACAAAAATTCGGCGATTGGATTGAAGGGCAAGGCGGCACGCGCCGCGTTGCTCGGCGGCGGACGCGCGAAAAAAGGCGATGCGATTGATTTTGCGGTTGGAATTGTTTTGAAATCCAAAGTCGGCGCGCGGGTGAAAAAAGGCGATGCGCTGCTCACAATTCACGCGAATGATCGCGCGCAATGCGACGCGGCGCGCGCGCGTTTGCTCGCGGCGTATTCGTTCAGCGACTCGCCGCCTACGCCATTGAAATTGATTCACAAGATCATTAAATAGTTTTGGACGCGGACACCTGCACTTCGTAACCGCAGGTGCAAGTGTGAACGCGGAAAATGCGGATAAAAAAATTAGACCCGAAGAATTTCAAAATTCTTTGGGTCTTTCAATTCAATACTCGGCAACAATTACTTTTTTATCAGATTGATCATTTCTCGGGTAAACGCCGGCAAATCCATCGGCCAGCGCGAGGTCACAAGATTTCCATCCACCACAACTTCTTTGTCTTGATAAATTCCGCCCGCAGCTTGAATTTCTTCGGGCACGCCATCATGCCAAAACCCGGTCAAATGTCTGCCGCGTACCAAATCAGCCGAGACCAAGAGCCAAGGTCCGTGACAGATGGAAGCCACTGGTTTATTTTTCGCGAAAAAAGATTTCGCAATCTCTTGCGCCTTTTTAATTTTACGTACCGTTGCGGGCGCGCCATCTGGAAATCCGCCCGGCACAACCAACAGATCGTACTGATCGGGATCCACTTCGTCAATCGTTTTTGAAATTTTCAAACTGTAGCCATGCTCGCCGTGAATGACTCCCTTTTGCGGCGCGGCGACTTCAACTTCCACTCCTTCTTCAAGCAATCGAAAATAAGGAAAAAATAATTCCATATCTTCGAACTCGTTCGCGGTTAGGATGATCGCTTTGAGTATTGTCATTCGATGCCTCCCCTCCTGTTCCAAGTATAGGTGGAACTTTAATCACGTCAAGACCCTATCGCGCGATTACCTCTAATACTTTCCGCGCGCTCTCCTCCCACGCAAATCGTTTCACATTCTCAAATCCGCGCGCGACCAAATCCGCGCGCAACGCGTCGTCGCGCAACCCGCGCGCAATGCCGTCCGCGATTGAATTCACATCGCGCGGGTCGAAAAAAAGCGCGCCCTGCCCTGCCGCCTCCGGCATTGACGATGTGTTCGAGCAAATCACCGGCACGCCGCACGCTTGCGCTTCGAGAATCGGCAAACCGAATCCTTCATGCAAACTTGGAAACACAAACGCGCGCGCGCCGGAGAGGAGCGCGGCCATATCTTCTTGTGAAACATAATCGAGGATGAAAATTAGAGATTGGAGATTAGAAGATTGAATCTGCGAGAATATGTCTTTGTACAGCCAACCCTGCTTCCCCACAATCACTAATTTGCAATTTGCTCTTCGCAATTCGCTATTCGCCATTTGCAATTTGCCAATTGCTTTGATGAGCCGCGCGTAATTTTTTCGCGGATGAATTGTTCCAATCGTGATGATATAGTCTATGCCTACGCGATATTTTTCGCGCACGGCTTCGATGCGCGCGGTATCGCGCGCGGGCTGAAAAATTTTCGCGTCGTACGCAGGATAAACGACTGAAATTTTTTCGGGCGCGACGTTGCAAAATAGGATCAAATCGTTTTTCGTCGCGAGCGAGTCCGCGAAAATATGCGACGCCGCGCGCGCGTTCCAGCGCGTGGACCAGAAATGATACGCGCGCGTCGCAAGCGGATAGGCATCGGGAAAATAAAATTGTCCGAGATCGTGAATCGTGACGATTGATTTGCGCGGATGAATCAGCGGCAGAACGTGCGCGGGCACCCAGAGTACGTCCGGCGCGCGCGTGAGCATTTCGTACGAGAGGCGCGCGTGCGTCCACGCGCGGGGAAAGGGAATGGAGACAATTTCGGATTTCGGATTTCGGATTTCGGAATTGGCTGATGTCATTGCGAGGAGCGATTTTTGCGACGAAGCAATCTCCAAATTGGAACTTGGGGATTGCTTCGCTTCGCTCGCAATGACTGGAGCGAAGTAGTCGCGCGGGACAGGTGCGCGCACATAGAGGCGATATTTATTCTCGCGATCAATTCGCAACAGCGCGCGAATCAATTCGCGGGAATAAG
>JACQEA010000286.1 GCA_016200825.1 Chloroflexota bacterium
CCTTCTTGAATCAAATCGAGAAAAGACATTCCGCGTCCGATGTAACGTTTGGCAACACTGACGACGAGTCGCAAATTCGCTTCGGCAAGTTGCGTGCGCGCATCTTCGCCGACGCGCATAAAAGTTCTGAGCCGCGCTTTGGTTTTTACAGACAGACCCGCGCGCCGCAACGCTTGCTTTGCCATTTCGCCTTGCACCATCAACGCGGCGAGACGACCTTCTTCTTCGCCATTCAACAACGCGACGCGCCCAATTTCGCGCAAATACATTCGCACCGGATCGCTAGTCACTTCACCTAGTTCATAAGTGATGCGGCCGTTCGGCTCCGGTTCCGGCTCGCTTGATTCTTCCGCATCTGTGCGCGGCAGTGTCCCGTTCGCGACAATTTTTATTTTCAGATCGCGCAAAAGTTTTCGCAGATCAATTACTAAATCGGGGTCGCTGTCCACATCGGGAAAAACCGCGCGAATTTGATCTAACGTGAGCCGTTTGTGCGAACCCGCTTTTTTCACCAAGACGTCGAGCGCGGCGTCTTGATCCGGCAGATCCGCCGCGCGCGCCCACGCCTCATCCGCGCGACCGCCTTTGATCGTCGCGGCGAGTTTCAAGACCGGAGAAGTTTTCGGCGGCGGAGTTTTAGAGATTTCTTTCCGCGTTAATTTTTTCTTGCTCGGCATACCGATCAAACCATTTCCGTTACGTTTGGGCGCGCATTGACGATCGTTAGCGCGGTCAGCGCGCGTTGACTCTCCACAATTCCTTTGCGATAATTTTCTGCGCTCGCGTGCAACAAACGCTCTTCATCCGACGTGCCCGCGACACCTTGCCCGCGTTGTTCCTCGCCCAGCCGATTCAATTCGTTTTCAATAACCGTCAGTTCCGTTTTATAACGCGCGAGTCGCAAACGCTGCGCGGCTTTTTCCATCTCGCGTTGCAAATCCGCTTCGCTCATATTCGCGAATTGGCGCGCGCGCTCAGCGAGCAGATCAAACAATGCGCCGACCTCGGGCTCAAGCGCGGCGCGATCGAACTCCGCGCCCATTTCTTTTAGCGCGAAATAAAGCGCGCGTTGCGCGGCATCTATAAAATCTTCCGCGGTCAAAACTGAAACGCGCGCGAGTTGGCGCGGCATCAAAGTGGCAAATGTCAAACAAGTTTCGCCCAAATTCACTTCGCTCGGCGAAAGCGGAGCCGCCGCGCGCGTCGCGATTTTTTCGCGCGCGCTGGCATCGCGCGCCGTTTCCCGCGTGATCATTTGCTCCGCAACGTTGACCAGCCGCGCGAGTTGTTGCGTATAATGCGCGCGTTGAACCGTATCGCCAATTTCGCGAATGATCGGCGCGAGTCGTTTAACCGCGATAGATTTATCGCGCGCAGTTTTCAAATCTAAATCTTGCGTGAGCACACGAAAATAATAATCTACCAACGGCTCCGCGCGTTGAACGACGTCGGTCCATTGCGCGGGATTTTCGTGAATCAATTCGTCCGGGTCTTTGCCTTGCGGTAACGGGATGACAAGTAATTCTGCCTCCAGCCGCTCTTCAAATCCGATCAGCCCCGCGCCCATTGGCACCGGAACATTTTTCCGCGTCAACGCATCGCGCGCGATTTCTAATCCGCGTTTCGTCGCTTCTTCGCCCGCCGCGTCAGGATCGAGCGCGAGCGCGTAGCGTTTCGTCATGCGTTTCAACAACGCGAGTTGTTTTTCGGTCAGCGCGGTGCCCAACGACGCGACCACATTCTTGAATCCCGCTTGATGCGCGCCGATCACATCCATATATCCTTCGACGATCACCGCGAGGTCTTGCGCGCGAATCGCGTCTTTGGCTAAATCAATTCCGTACAGCGCGCCGCTTTTGTCGAACAGCGCGGTTTGCGGTGAATTCAAATATTTCGGCTCTTCGGCGGTCAACGTGCGCGCGCCAAATCCAATCACTTCGCTGTTGCGATTGCGAATGGGAAACATCAACCGCCCGCGAAAACGATCGTAATATCCGCCTTGTTCGCGTTCGCTCTTGATAATCAAACCCGCGGCTTCAATCTCCGCGTCCGCGAAATTTTTGCCGCGCAAAAAATTGCGCGTCGTTTCCCAATCATTCAAAGCATAGCCCAATTCAAACGTCGCGGCAGTCTCGGGCGAAATGAATCGCCGTTCCAAATATTCGCGCGCGATTTTTGCGGCGGGATGATTTTTTAGTTGCGAATGAAATTGTGCGGCGGTGCTTGCAAGAATCGCGCGAATTTTTTTGCGCTCGGCGTCTTCACCAGCATCTTCGCGCATGAGCGGCACGCCGGCGCGTTGCGCTAAACGGCGCAACGTTTCCGCGAAATCTTGATTGTCGCGGCGCATCACATAGGTGAAGACATCGCCGCCGGCGTTGCAATTGCCAAAACAGTGCCACGTTTGCGTGTCTGGAAAAACGTAGAACGCGGGAGTGCGCGTGTTGGGATGAAAGGGGCAAAAACCAGAAAAAGATTTTCCCGACTTGCGGAGTTTTACGCTTTCGGAAACAACGTCAACGATATCTATTTTTTGTTTTACTTCATCTACGACTGACATTGTTCACCGTTCAATCCAAACAAAACTATTCAGGAAAATTTTTTGCGCTAGCCACTGCAACTATCGCGGCGTCATATTGGCATAAAGGCTAAATCTTGTCAAGACGGGATGAAGAATTTTTCATTGAAAAATTTTTTTGTTTTTTCTCTACAAAAAATTAAACCAGCCGATAGCGCGAGCTGCGGCTGGTTCTGCGAGGATAAATTTTTTTCTCGAGGCGGGTTGATTTAGTTTTTCTCAAACCGATTTCCCTTTCACAATTTTTTCCGCGCTCTCTGCGGTGAAAAATTATTTGTCTTTCATGATCGGCATCCGCGCGGCTTGCGCCGCAAGTTGTGGACCCGATGCAACTAATCTTTTCTTTCGCGCGTCTACGGTTGCGCCAAATCCTTCCAATGTGCGCGACCCAAGCAATTTCATATCATCTGGTTGCGCGAACACAACTTCATCTACCGTTTCAAATCCATTCGTTCTGAGAACTGCATAACCAACATCGCGCGTGATCGTCGCACCGTTAGCCATTACAAAAGGCACGTTCTTCTTTCGCACACCAACGCCAATTCGCTCCAATTCCTCGCGCGGAATCCACGTGAACTCTGAGCCGGTGTCCACGACGAGTTGTTTCAGAGTTACTGATTTACTGGGTGCGGCTACATTTTGAATTGTGCAACTCACTCGAAAGATTCCCATATTTGCCTCTCAAAAAATAAATCGACGCGAAAAAGTCATCTAAACTCTCGCGCATTATTTTACATCACTTGTCTGCCATCGGCAATTCTTATTCGCTTCTCAGTACCCCTTTATCAATTTGAACGCAATCTGATACCGATAAACCTCGATGTTTGGTACCATGGCCAACGCCCTGCGAATTTTCGGGTCATCCTCCAAAGCAATGATCACGCCCTTGACTTTTTGATCGTTCTCAGCCAATTCTTCTTGCACATAACCCATGTAGCGAAGAATTTGACCCACGACTACATCACTCGCGCGTCCTTTCTTGAGTTCCAAGACTAACAATTTTTTCTTGTCTTTGCTGACGGCAAGGATATCAATCGGCCCTGTATCGGTAGGATACTGTTGTCCAACTGGTTCGCCTTCTTCTTCATAAATGTTATACTCTTTGCCAAATTCCATCTGCTCCCAATTCTCGACCAGGAAATCTTCGAGATGCTCTTCCATCGCAAATGCAGAAGGATCTTCGATCGTTTCATCGGTGGACATGAGTTTAGGGGCTGTAATTCCACCAATGAGTTTCTCAATTTCATCTCGATGCACCGATATATTGCTGACAGTACCAATCGCGCCTGTTGAATTCTGAAGAGGTTCGCTCATATCGGCTCGGTCAATTGTTTGATCAAACCAATGCACTGGGCGGCAATGCTGAAAGACGCCATCAGGATAATAGTAATAATCGCCAGTGACTTCGCCAACGCGATAATGTCCTTCGCCGTCTGGACTTAGGATGACATCCCCTTTGTTGATGCCCTTTGAGACAGTCCACAACGCGCCGCATGCCAGTCCCGCAGCCACCTTGTTTTTGCCAGGATGACCTACCAGGAAAACTGGGATGAATTCGCGATTAAACGTTCGCCAGTCATCAGGCAATTTGGAGGATAAGTCTTGGCGAATGTCAAAGCCGACGCCAACGAAATTGCCAGCAAAACATTCTTTAGCGTATATGCTCTTCTTTCCCAGCATGAGGCGATAATAGTTTTTCATAGTAACCCCTATTTCATTTCATGGCACGGTCACTGCCGTTTCAAGCCACAGAGGCGTATTCGAAACCGCTTGCTTCAACACTTCGGGAATCGGTTTCTTCAAATCCTCATACGCTTCAATCACCGCCGCAAGTGCATCACTTACATTATTCAGCGCATCTTCAACCGTGTCACCTGCAGTGATCAGTTCAGGCAGCAACGGACACGTGACAGTAAAACCGCCTTCGGGTTGTGGATCAAGAACCAGAGGGAGTTTGTAGACGGAAGCCATAACAATTCCTTTCTGTAAACATTGGCGCAAAAATTTCCTGCGCCAACATTCTACAACACTTGCTTGCCCTTCGCAATTTATTTCTCTGTGCTCTCCGCGACCTCTGCGGTAAAAATATTATTTGTCTTTTGCAATCTTTATTTTTCTCTGCGCTCTCCGCGCTCTCTGCGGTGAAAATATTATTTGTCTTTTGCAATCTTTATTTTTCTCTGTGCCCTCTGTGAACTCTGTGGTGAAAAATTATTTGTCCTTGGCAATCTTCTCCAACGCGGCTTGCGCGCCCGCCAACCGCGCGACCGGCACGCGATACGGCGACGCGCTCACGTAATTCAATCCGACGCGATGACAATATTCCACCGACGCTGGATCGCCGCCATGCTCGCCGCAAATTCCAATTTTCAAATCGGGGCGCACCGCGCGGCCTTCCGCGACACAAATTTCCATCAAGCGCCCCACGCCGGTTTGATCGAGCGATTGAAACGGATTCTCGGGCAAGATTTTATCCTCGACATATTTCAGCAAAAATTTTCCTTCCGCATCATCGCGCGAGAATCCGAAAGTGGTTTGCGTGAGATCATTCGTGCCGAACGAATAAAACTGCGCGTACTGCGCGATCTCGCCTGAGGTGAGCGCGGCGCGCGGAATCTCGATCATCGTTCCAAATTTGTATTCTACTTTGACGCCGTGTTCTTGAATTACTTTTTGCGCTTCGGCTTCCAGAATGTTGCGTTGATGCAACATTTCGTTGACGTGACCGATGAGCGGAATCATAATTTCGGGATGAGGATTGCTGCCTTGCTTTTTCAATTCCGCCGCGGCTTCGAGGATTGCGCGCGTTTGCATCACCGTAATTTGCGGCATCGTAATTCCCAACCGACAACCGCGCAAGCCAAGCATTGGATTTGCTTCGTGCATCGCGGTCACGGCTTGGAGCATTTCTTCTTTCTCTTTCAATTTCGCCGCATCATTTCCGCGCACGCGCAATTCTGTTACTTCAACCAACAACTCATCCAGTTTCGGCAAGAATTCGTGAAGCGGCGGATCGATCAAGCGAATGACAACCGGCAAATCATCCATCGCATCAAAAAGTCCGCGAAAATCCGCGCGTTGGATCGGCAAAAGTTGATCGAGATATTTTTGGCGTTCCGCGTCGTCTTTCGCCAAAATCATTTTTTGCACAATCGGCAAACGATTCACTTCAAAAAACATATGCTCGGTGCGACACAACCCAACACCTTGCGCGCCAAACTTGCGCGAGATTTGCGCGTCGCGCGGATAATCCGCGTTCGCCCAAATCTCCAAGCCCTTCGGCGGCGATTGCGGAATTTTTGTGCGCGATCTGCGCGCGCGAATTTCATCCGCCCAACTCAACACCAATTTCAAATCTTGTTCTTTATCGTAATCGGGCAGAATCGTTTTGATTTGTCCCGCAAACACTTGGCCCGCGCCGCCATCAATTGAAATCGCATCGCCTTCTTTGATCACGCGCCCCTTCACCGTAAATATTTTTTTCTCTTCTTCCACGCGAATCGCTTCGCATCCCGCGACGCATGGCAAGCCCGCGCCGCGCGCAACAACTGCCGCGTGCGAAGTTGCGCCGCCATGTTGCGTGAGAATTCCTTTGGACGCGTACATCCCATGCACATCTTCGGGCGATGTTTCGTAACGCACGAGAATTACATTTTTTCCTTCTTTGCCTAATTTTTCCGCGGTGTCGGGATCAAAAATCGCGGCACCCGTCGCCGCGCCGGGCGATGCGTTCAATCCATGCGCGAGCAAATCGCCGCGCTGGTTCGCTTCTTCTTTCGCGGCGTCGTCGAACTGCGGGCTCAATAATTGCGCGACGTGATTTGGATCCACGCGTTGCACCGCTTCATCTTTCGTAATCAATTTCTCGCGTACCATCTCAACCGCGATTTTCACCGCGGAGCGCGCGGTGCGTTTGCCCGTGCGCGTTTGCAACATAAACAACTTGCCGCGCTCGATCGTGAATTCCAAATCTTGCATTTCGCGATAATGCTTTTCCATCCGCCGCGCGATCGCGCGAAATTCCGCGTACACGCGCGGATGGCGCGCTTTCATTTCCGCGATTCTCATCGGCGTGCGAATTCCCGCGACCACATCTTCGCCTTGCGCGTTGGCGAGATACTCGCCGTACATTTCATTTTCGCCCGTCGACGGATTGCGCGTGAACGCGACGCCCGTACCGGAATCGTCGCCCAAATTTCCAAAAACCATCGTTACCACATTCACCGCCGTTCCCAAATCATCCGCGATTTTGTTCAAGCGGCGATAATCCACCGCGCGTTTTCCCATCCACGATCCAAACACCGCGCCAATCGCGAGTTCAAGTTGTTTGTACGGGTCGTGCGGAAATTCTGCGCCGATTTCTTTTTTGTAAAGTTCTTTGTACTTGGCGACGATTTCTTTCAACGCGTTCACATCAAGATCAGTATCTTGCTTTGCCTTGTATTTTGCTTTCGCCGCGTCGAATATCGCGTCAAATTTTTTTCCGTCAATATCCATCACAATCCGCCCGAACATCTGAATGAAACGGCGATACGCGTCTTGCGCAAAGCGCGGATTGTTGGTGAGTCGTTCGAGTCCGCGCAGAGTATCGGCGTTGAGCCCGAGATTGAGCACGGTGTCCATCATGCCGGGCATAGAAAATTTCGCGCCGGAACGCACGGAGACGAGAAGCGGATTATTGGGGTCGCCGAATTTTTTTCCGCTCGCTTTTTCCGTTTTCTTCAACGCGGCGAGTGTTTGCGCCCACATTCCGTTTGGAAATTTATTTCCCGCCGCGCGATACGCGTTGCACGCGGCAGTCGTGATCGTGAATCCGGGCGGCACGGGTAATTTCGCGCGGGTCATTTCCGCCAGCCCCGCGCCTTTGCCGCCAAGCAAATCGCGCATGGGCGCGTTGCCTTCGTGAAAAAGATAAACCCACTTTGGAGTTTTCGATTTTCGATTTTCGATCTTCGATTTGGTTGCCTTCTTTGGCACGATGATTTCCTCCTTGAATTATTTTTCGCGCACATGCGCGCGAATCCAATCGGCGATTTGGTCTTTATCGAGTTTCGATGTGGCAACGTCAATCGTGAAATTGTAGAAATCCTGTTTCTCAACTTCAAGTGTTAATCCATTGCGTTCCAAAAACTCAATGAGCGCGAGGACAGCGGTTCTTTTGTTCCCATCCATGAAGGGATGATTCTTGATTAATAGAAAAAAGAAAATCGCCGCTTTCGACGCGAGGTCTGGATACAAATCCTCACCAAACATCGCTTGTTACGGCGATTCTAAGCATGATTTCAATCGCTCAAGACTAAGCAATTCCAAAGACCCGCCAAATTCCTGAACCGCATCGACATGGATTGAAAGCAGTTCTTCAACGTTGAGGAAACGCATTTCAAGAATCGGCTAAACGCTGCAATACCGAACGATATTTTTCTATGTTCGCGCGCACGCGCACCATCATCGCGGGATCAACATTGTCCAGATGCTCGAGAATAATTTTTTCATTCTCTTTACGAAAATGGATAAAGCCATCAGTCTGTTGATCTGCCTCAAGCCATTCCAAAACAGTCGACGGTAGAATTCCTCGATCAATCGTCAAGCTCTTGTCCATCATGTTCCACCTCGATTCATATTATAACGCTCTGATTGCTTCCGTCAAAATTCATTACGCTCCCAGCTTTTCTATCAACACTTGTTTCACTTGATCCACACTCACGCGCACTTGCTCCATCGAATCGCGATCGCGAATCGTCACTTTGCCGTCATATTTTTCATCACTCGCAATCGCGGATTGATGATCCACCGTCACGCAAAACGGCGTGCCGATCTCATCTTGCCGCCGATATAATCGCCCGATGCTCGCGCTGTCGTCGTACAGTGCTGGCATCATTGGTTTCAGATCGGCGGTGAGTTTGCGCGCGAGCTCGACAATTTCCGCGCGATTGCGCGCGAGCGGGAGAATCGCGGCTTTGATCGGCGCAAGCGCGTGCGAAAGTTTTAGCGCGACGCGTTTTTCTTCTCGCGCGCGCTCGCCTTCCACATTCTCGCCCGAATCGCTCTTCGAAAGCGGCGTGCGCGCGCTCGCGCGCACTTGTTCCTCTTGATACGCGTCGAATAACACCACAAGGAAACAACGCTCGATTCCCATCGAAGGTTCGATCACGTACGGAAGAAAATGCTCTTTCGTCTCATCGTCGAAATATTCCAAACTTTTTCCGCTCGCCTCGCTGTGGCGTTTCAAATCATAATCGGTGCGACTCGCGATGCCTTCGACCTCGCTCCAGCCCATCGGAAATTGATATTCGATTTCAAATGTGCCTTTGGAATAATGCGCCAAATCTTTTTTATCCAGCGCGCGCACGCGCAGATTTTCCGCGCGAATGCCGAGCGCATTTTTCCACCAATTCATTCGATCGTCGCGCCAGCGCGCGTGCCATTCATCTTCCGCGCCGGGCTTGACGAAATATTCGATCTCCATTTGATCGAACTCGCGGTCGCGAAAAATAAAATTGCCTGTGACGATTTCGTTGCGAAACGCGCGCCCAATTTGCGCGATGCCGAACGGAATTTTTTTGCGCGTGGTGTCCTGCACGTTTTTGAAATTCACAAAAATTCCTTGCGCGGTTTCAGGGCGCAAATACGCGACCGCCGCGTCATCTTCCACCGAACCGACAAAGGTGCGAAAGAGCATATTGAATTGGCGCGGCTCCATCAATGTTTTGTTGCCGCAATTCGGACAGTTCTCGCTCTTCAACATGTCCGCGCGAAAACGGAAATGACACGTCTTGCATTCCACGAGCGGATCCGAAAATTCCGCGACGTGACCGCTCGCGCGCCAGACATTGGGATTCATAATGATCGCGGTATCAATCCCCACCATATCTTCGCGATCCTGCACGACGGCTTTCCACCACGCGCGCTTTATATTATTTTTCAATTCTACGCCGAGCGGACCGTAATCCCAAAATCCGCCGATGCCGCCGTAAATTTCGGACGATTGAAATATAAAGCCGCGGCGTTTGCACAATGAAACGAGCGTGTCCATATCAATCATAAAGATTCTTTCTTTTGCCTTCAGAGTTTGCTAACAATCAGCTTGCGATTACGATCGTTGAAGCAGAACTGCAACATTTTCTTCACTATGCATCTGCTTTACTCCACTCACGCGGAAAATTACTTGGCACAATCAGCATGTCCTGTTCGCGAGGAACATAAGTAATCAGCGGAATTACTTCGGGACGCGCGCGCCGCGCCAGACGATACACGTTATTACGATCAGTTGTCGCCGCGATAATTCCCTTGTCCCAAATTGCGAGATAATGTCCGGGATATTTTTCTTCAAACTCTGGCTCGTGCTTGTTCAACCATGTATCCCACTCGCGCAACTGCTCAGTAGTCGGCGCAATGCGTTCCTCCCACGGCACAAACCTAGTTTCTTCCAATGGCGCGCGAGATTTCTTTACGCGCGGCTTGTTCATTGTTTTCTTGATTTTTGCGCGATACGCGGCGCGCGTCTCTCGCG
>JACQEA010000287.1 GCA_016200825.1 Chloroflexota bacterium
TTTCATTTTTCATTTCGGCGCGGCGATGCGTGGTGCGATAACTGGGCGCGAGAATTTCTTCGACTGAACTGCGCGCCAAATCGAAAATGCGCGACTTGATGCGTGGATCCACTTCGGCTTCCCAGTTGGTCGTGATGATCGTCGGCAGACGCGACACGTAGCGATGATCAATAATCTGAAATAATTTTTCGCGCGCCCACGGCGTCGCGTTTTCCGTGCCGAGATCGTCCAGCACCAGAATAGTCGCGTTGCGCGTGTCTTCAAAGCGTTGATCGTACGACGCGACCGCGCCCGGCGCGAACGCGGCGCGCAAATGATCCAACAAATCTGGCACGGTGACAAACGAAACATTGTCGCCGTTCTGCGCCAATTTATTTGCAATCGCCGCGGCAAGATGCGTTTTGCCGCACCCGTGTTCCGCGCCGGTAAAGACGATCAATCCGGCGGGATGCTCCGCGAAATCTTTGGCTTTGTTAAAGACGCGGCGTAAATTATCGCGCACGTGGCTTTTCAATTCATCGCCGCGCAACTCGAACGTTTCAAATTGCATCTCGCTATACATTCCCAAATTAGACAGTTGACTGCCGCGCGTATCCACTCCGGCTTGGCGATAATCCGGCGCGAGGATCGTCGCGATCGAACTTAAAGACGAATCCGCAAAACGCGAACGCAAACGCGGATCCAAATCTTCCAAGTCGCGATTCGTTGTGATGACCGTCGCGAGTTGCGCGTTGTAGCGATGATTGAACAGTTGAAACATTTTTTCGTTCGCCCACGCGGTCGCGGATTGCGCGCCGAAATCGTCGAGGATTAACAATTCCGCCGAACGCACCGTTTCAAATCGTTCGTCGTACGTAATCTCGCTCGTCGGCGCGAAGGTCGCGCGCAAATGATCGAGCAAATCCGGCGCGACGATAAACAACACCGGCGCGCCGCGCGCCAACCGTTCATTCGCGATCGCCGCGGCGAGATGCGTTTTGCCGCACCCGTAACCGCCTTTCAACACTAACCAGCCGCGCGGCGCGTCCGCGAATTTGCGCGCGCGCTCGAACGTATCGCGCAAATTTTTTTTGCGTTCCGCGCTCAAGCCCACGCCGTCCGCTTTGAAACGCTCGAAGGTCAACTGCGAGAGATGCACCACGCCGGACGATTGGCGCAAACTATCTAACGCGGCTTGACGCGTTTCCGCGACTTTGCAATGACACGGCAGCGCGCGGCCGAAATCGGGATGATCCACCGGCACGTCGCGGCGCAACCACCCCGCGCCGCCGCAGGTGGGGCAAACTTTTTTTTCAGTTTTTATTTTAACGGTTGACAAATTTTCTGTACTCATCGTACCACGGTTTTCCTTTTTTAGACGCGTCGCCGCGGCCTTCGGTCTGCCAGCGTTGCAAAATTTTGCGAACGTACGCCCAACTGCGCTTGTTGTTTTCGACCGCAATCTTGAACGCGTCGGCGATCCATTCGGCGCGGTATTCTTTTTCCGCGTCTTTTAATTCTTCCGCGAGCATGGGCGTCAACATTCCAATGTTCTGTTCGTAGAGCGAAAAAATATTTGGGCGCGCTGGCGTGGGCGCGCGTTCGCGTTTGAGCGCGGGCGCGGATTTTTCTGCCGCGCTTTGCGCGCGTTCGAAGGCTTTGCGTCCCGCCGCGTTGTTCAAAAAATACGCGTCATTCGATTGCAACAACGTGCCGCGCGCGACTGCGCGCTCCAACGCGCGCGCGAGCGAATCGGGCGCGGTGAATGATTGCATCAGCGTTTGATCTGCCGCGAGTTCATCGGCGCGAATAAATTGTTCACGCGCGTGTGCGTTCGCGATTTGCCAAAGAAAATGCAAAGTGAGTTTGAGTTCGGCAAGATCATCAATCGCCGGAAGCAGTTCGCTGAAAAATTGATTCGGCACCGGCGTGACGCTGATTTTGCCGGAGGCAAAGCCAGAAAATAGTTTCATGGTAGGTAGTCGTTAGTCTTTAGTCGTTAGTCTTTAGTCGTTAGTCTTTAGTCGGTAGTCTCTAGTCGTTGGTCGCTCGTCAATCGTCGTTAGTCAATCACCAGAGATTATCGGCTGATGAAAACCGGCTAACGACAAAAGTCTAGTGACTAACGACGAGTGACTTTATCTTCCACAAACAAATTATCAAA
>JACQEA010000288.1 GCA_016200825.1 Chloroflexota bacterium
ATGGTTCGCGCTACTGGCGGCAGGAATTTCCGCGCTCGTCGTCGCGTTACCCGATTTGATTTATCATCAAACTATATTTGGCAGTTGGCTCACGCCCGAATCAGAAGAACTAGGATTATTTTCGTTCTCTGACCTCGGGCAAACGCTATCTGCTTTCGCCGACCGATTTTTTGCGGCGTACGAATTTGGTTGGCTCGCGCCATTTCTTTTTTACGGCGCTTATCGCTTGGCGCGCGACAAGCGCCGCGAATTTATCGCTCTATTTATTTTTATCTTTTGCCTTTTTACTTTTCACTTTTTTTATCCCGCCCTGCGTCTGCGTGATCTGCTCCCCGAATTTCCCGCCGTCATCATTATGACCGCGTACGGATTCGTCGCGTGGATCGAAATACTTTTGCGCGGCGCGCGCGCGCGGCATAAAGTCGCGGCGGCATTCGCGATTTTTTGCGCGCTGTGGTTGCCAACCTTGCGCGTTTGGAATACACTGCGCTTGCCGTTGCAAGAACCGCGCGCGCTCTTTGGCGCGCTAAATCAAAATCAACGCGCGGCATTCGAGCAACTCGCGCAACTCACACCGCCGCGCGCGGTGATTGGCAGTACGCTCAACTCGGGCGCGATTGATTTGTACGCGCGCCGCGAATCGTTCCGTCCATCCGATTGGAACGCGCGCGAACGCGAAATTTTCTTGCGCGCGCTGTTCGCGCAAAATCGCGCCATATTTTTGTTGAACGACGGAACGGAAATCGAATTGGTCATCGCGGAATTGCAAAAAAATTTTTCATTGCGCCGCGTTGCAAAATTGGATGTGCCGCTCTTTGGCGCGGTGAATCGCGACGCGGGAGTGTTGTGGGAAATAATTCCATAATGTCATTGCGAGCGCCAGAGGCGCGAAGCAATCCCCAAGTTTCACGTAGATTGCTTCATCGCGGAGTTTACAGTGAGCGAAGTGAATCTGCTCCTCGCAATGACACTTTAAATTAAAATGTCCAAACCTCTCGTCGCCATCGTCGGTCGTCCGAATGTTGGTAAATCAACTTTATTTAATCGCCTGATCGGTCATCGGCTCGCGATTGTTTCCGATTGGGCGGGGACGACGCGCGATCGATTGTACGCCGATATGGAATTTGGCGACCGCGAATTTACGTTGGTGGATACCGGCGGCATTATGTTTGGCGACACGCGCGATTTGCCCGGCACGCCGAATGAAATTCTCGCGAGTGTGCGCGCGCAAGCCGAAGCCGCGATTGATGCCGCGGATGCAATTATTTTTTTGGTGGATGTCGAGCAGGGGATTCATCCGCACGATTTGGAAATCGCGCAGATTTTGCGCCGCGCGGCGAAACCAATTTTTCTTTCGATCAACAAATGCGATAACGACGCGCGGCGGTTGGACGCGGCTGAATTTTATCAACTCGGTCTCGGCGATTTATTTCCGCTTTCGGCATATCACGGAATTGGCGTGGGTGATTTACTCGACGCGGTGCTAGCGCGTTTGCCGCGCGCAATCGCGGACGACGCGCGCGCGGTGCCGCGTATCGCAATCGTGGGTCGCCCGAATGTTGGCAAGTCGTCATTGCTCAACGCGATTCTCGGTGAAGAACGCGCGATTGTCAGCGAAATTCCCGGCACCACGCGCGACGCGCTCGACACGGAATTTCAGTGGGGCGATCAACCGTTAGTGTTGATTGATACAGCGGGTTTGCGTAAACGCGGGCACATCGAATCGGGAATTGAAAAGTACAGTGTCTTGCGCGCGTTACGCGCGATTCAACGCGCGGAGGTCGCGTTGTTGGTGATTGATGCAACGCAAGGTGTGGAAGCGCAAGATCAGCACGTCGCGTCGTACATTCTCGACGCGGGCAAAGCAGTTGTGATTGTAGTCAACAAATGGGATTTGCTGGCGAAAGATAATTCCACGATGGAAACGTACACCGCGCACGTGCGCGCCGCGCTCGATTTTATCGCGTACGCGCCGATCATTTTTGTTTCGGCAAAGACCGGGCAGCGCGTGCGCAACGCGATCGATCAAGCGCTTGCCGCGCGCGCAGCGTGGCACATGCAAGTTCCCGCCGCGGAATTGAATGAACTCGCGCGCGACGCGCTCGCGCGGCATGCGCCGCCAACGCGCGGCAAGCGCACGCTAAAGATGTACGATGTCAAGCAATTACCTAATCCGCCGCCCGCGTTTTTGTTTACGGTCAGCGACAAAAAACTAATTCATTTCACGTACGAGCGTTTTTTGCAAAATGAAATTCGCGCGCGTTGGGCGTTTGAAGGCGCGCCGATCAGAATGATTTTCAAGAATCGCGGAAAAAAATAAAGGGGCGCGGCTCGCCCGCGCCCCACAGAAAATTCGGGCGACCGCAAGGGTCGCCCCTACAAATTATTTCAACGCGTCGCGAAATTGTATCAACAAATTCTCCAACTCTTTTTGTTCCCCGTCCGACAAAACATTCCACGCCGCGTAAAAATTTTTGTCGGTTTGCGTTTCAACATCCTCGCGCAATTTCTTTCCGTTCGCCGTCGCCGCGTACACGCCGTCTTTTTGTTCAATCCAGCCGCGTTTTGCCAAATCGTTCAGCGCGTCCGCGTACGCGTCTCTTATGTGACCGCGCAATTTCAATTTCTCAAACAACTCGTCCGCATTTTTTGCGTCGCCGCGCCACACCAACGTGAAAGCTTCCCATGCTTCGCCGCGCAATTTCTGCGCGCGCCATGCGCCTAAATGACAATCGTCGCGATACGCGTTCATCTCGGCGAGCGAAAAATAAATATCAGAGACCGATTGCGCGTTGGCGATTCGCAATCGCCGCGCGCGCGTCACGCACCACTTGCTTGGCGGTTCGGGCGCGCGTTGAAACGCATCTGCGACGCGGTTGAGCAATTGCGCGAGCCGCGCCAAATTTTCGCGCGATAAAACATCCAGCGAATTCATTTCGTCCAAGACGGGATAGATTTGTTTTGCAGCCGCGCGCCCGGTATCGGTCAAACGAAATTCTGTTTGATTGCTCGCGTTCAGAAAACCTTTCGCCGCCAATTGTTCAAGTTGCGATTGGGGGACCGCATCGGACGTGTACGGAATACGATTCGCGATATACCGCGCGGAAATCGCGTCGGGTTCGTACGTGAGCGCGGCGGTCAACAACGCGCGCAAATTTAGATCGAGCCCCAAATCGTTCGCGATCTTGAGCAGAGTGGGACGATAACGCGCGATGAGCGCGGTTTGCGCTTGCGAGGCAACGATCCAGAGCTGCAACATTGAAACTCCTATTATCTGAATGGATTGATAATTTCTAGCCCATTGATTTTTGGATATGCGTCGAAATCTTCTGAATAGAGATGTTCAACTCCAGCTTCGATGCAAGCCGCGATTATCAGCGCGTCCCAAAACGAAAGGCTATGCTCGTTCAGCAATGGTTCTGCTCTGTCAATCACTCTCCAACTTGGAAGAATCGTTGTCCAAACATCCCGCAATCCGCGAATGTCTTGCCACGCTTTTGCTCTGCTGTACCCAAGCGGTTCTAATTTGCGACTCGCAGACAAATACTCGCTCGCGACCTGCCAGATCAATGCGCCGTCGGAAAGAGATTCAATCAGTGAAATTGCTTTGGCTTGTTTGACCGCATCGCGGTTGTCGTGCGCATAAATCAGAATATTGGTGTCAACGGCGTTCATGCAGTTCGTCTCTACTGAATCGAATTGCTTCGTGAGGGAGAGGATTTGTTCGCATACGTTCCGTTATTGCACGAAGCGCGCGGGCGCGCGCGTTAGGGTCAGCAATCTTGGGTGCGATCAATAATGGACCATGCACAGTCAATTCGACTTCAGCGTTTTCAGGCGCGTCGTAAGGCTCTTTGAGAATGAATGAGCCAGTTTTGTAAATCGCTTTCACAGTTCGATTCATTTCAATGCCTCCACATCCCCGATCATTGACCACGGTCCCGTCCAATTGATTTTGACTCGCGCGAGTTTGCCTTTCCAATCGCGCGCGTCGTCTTCAAAGAAAACCAGTTTGTTTTGGCGCGTGCGTCCCTTCCAACGATTTTTCTTTTCGATTTTTTCTTCCACCAAAACCTCAACCGTCTCTCCTAAAAATTTCCGATTGATCCCCGCGACGATTTCGGCTTGCAGATGATCGATCGTTAGACGACGCCGTTCTTTTTCCTCGAACGGAACATCGTCTTCCCATTTCGCCGCGACGGTGTTGGGACGCGGGCTAAACATCGCGACGTGCGCGACATCGAGTTTCAATTCATTGAGAAGGTCGTACGTGCTAAGAAATTGTTTTTCTGTTTCACCCGGCATGCCAACAATGATATCCGTCGCGATACTCGCGTGCGGAATTTTTGCGCGGATGCGCGCAATGAGCGCGCGATAATCGTCCACCGTATAGCCGCGTTTCATTTTCTTGAGCATTTCATCGTCGCCTGCTTGCACCGGCACTTCGATATGCTCGCATACTTTGGGCAATTCGGAAATCGCGTCGAGTAAATCATCGGTCATATAACTTGGATGCGAGGTGAGAAAGCGTACGCGCGCGAGTCCGTCAATATCGTTGACGACGCGCAACAGATCGGGCAAACGCGGACCGTCAGGAATATCATAGCCGTAGCGGTCAACAATTTGTCCGAGCAATGTAACTTCTTTTATGCCTTGTTGAACGAGCGCGCGAATTTCCGCCGCGATTTCGCCGACCGCGCGCGAGCGTTCTTTGCCGCGCCGATACGGAATGATGCAAAATGTGCAGACATGATTACAGCCGTACACAATCGGTACATGCGCGCTGACGAGCGTACCGCGTTCGTGCGCGGGCAAAACAAAATCTGGCGCGACCAAATCGCCGCGCGTTGTCGTTTCATCGAGAAAATCATCGCGCGCGTTTTTTTCGCGTAGATCGAGCGCGTAATCTTCACTCTGACCATTTCGTCCGCGCAAAAATTCTACCAAGCGCGCAGGATCGGATGGCGGCATAAATACATCTACAAACGGAAAAAGTTTTTGCAATGGACTCACGTCGCGCACGCCGACCATGCAGCCCATCAAGCCCAAAATCATTTCGGGATTTTTTTCTTTGAGCGGTTTCAAATTCCACAAATGATTGATCGCTTTGTCTTCCGCGCTTTGCCGCACGACGCAGGTGTTCAGCACAACAATATCCGCGGATTCTAAATTCCGCGCGGCGTGATGACCGAGTTTCTCCAACTCGGACGCGACGCGCTGCGAATCCGCGATATTCATTTGGCAACCTTCAGTCCAGATGTGGTAATTCATTTCTTCAATTCTCGA
>JACQEA010000058.1 GCA_016200825.1 Chloroflexota bacterium
CCGCATTTTCGAACGCGGCAGTGGCGCGCTGACCCAAGACCTCAAAGATATTCTCGCGTCGAACGCGCCGCCCGCGCAAAAAATCGAACGCGCGATTGAAGCGCATCTGCGCGAGTTGTGCGATCAGCTTCCGATTTTCACCGTCTATCTTTCGGAACGCCGCGCGCTGTCCGGGCGGCACGCGGCAAAGGTGCGCGCCGAAGGCGAACGTCACGCAGATTTATTGGAAGCAATTATCAAGCAAGGCATCCAACGCCGCGCGTTTCGCAGCGTGGATTCGAAAATGGCGGCGCACGCGATTCTGGGCATGTGCAATTGGCTGTATCAATGGTACTCGCCCACCGGGCGGCTGGAACCTCGTCAGATTGCGCGTATATTTTCTGATGTGGTGTTGCGCGGATTGGAAAAATAAAATGAAGAAAGATTTTGCATCTATTTTCTAAAAAAAATCAGGAGGATGAACATGCCACTGCTCGCTCCCGGAACTCTCGCGCCTAATTTCAAGGGCATCAATTTGACCGGACCAGAAATAAATTTAGAAAATTATAAAGACAAAAAAACGGTTGCGCTGGTGTTCGCGCCGGATCGCGTGGACCCGGGCGCGACGAATCAAGTCAAAGCCGTTTATCTAAAACATCGCGACCAGATCGAATTGATTACGGTCACGCGCAAAATTCCCGGGATTGCGATGGCAAAAGCATTCTTGCAACAACTCGGCGTCAACTTTCCAACTCTCTACGATCCCGCGATGAACGTGTACAAAGCGTATGGTGTGGAAAATCCGGTCGCGATGTTCATCATTGATCCCACCGGCACCATTGTTTTTTCGGCGCAAGCGGACGCGGACAAAGTAGATGTCAAAACGT
This sequence comes from Chloroflexota bacterium, assembly GCA_016200825.1. Classification (GTDB taxonomy): domain Bacteria; phylum Chloroflexota; class Anaerolineae; order UBA4142; family UBA4142; genus JACQEA01. The sequence goes on from JACQEA010000058.1 coordinate 867, forward strand.
TGGACGACGCAATCGTCGCGCATGTAAAGTAAAATAAAATCTATGAAACCGCTGGCTGGAATTCGCGTGCTCGATCTATCGCGCTTGTTGCCCGGACCTTACGCGACGATGTTGTTAGCCGATCTAGGCGCGGAAGTAATCAAGATTGAATCGCCGATGTTGGGCGATTACGTCCGGCTTACGCCGCCGTTCATCACGCAACCCGAAACCGGCGCGACGATCAGCGGGCACTTTGTGATGCTGAATCGCAACAAAAAAAGCGTCGCGCTTAATTTTCGCAACGCGCGCGGCAAAGAAATTTTTCTGCGCCTCGCGCGCGACGCGGACATTCTGATCGAATCGTACCGCGCCGGCGCGACGGATAAATGGGGCATTGGGTACGCGATGCTGCGCGCAATCAATCCGCGTTTGGTGTACTGTTCATTGAGCGGGTACGGACAATCGGGTCCGTATGCCAATCGCGCCGGACATGATTTGAATTATCTCGCGCTCTCGGGTTTACTCGCGGCAAACGGTACGGTGCACGCGCCGGTGCCGCCGGTCGTTCAGATCGCCGATTTATCCGGCGGAATGCTCGCGGCAATTGGATGCCTCGCCGCGATTGTTCAACGCGCGCAGACTGGCGCGGGAATGTTTTTGGATATCAGTTTATTCGATGGCGCGTTATCGTGGGCGGGCGCAGTCTTGGGAGCCGCGCACGCGGCGGGAAAAAAAATCGCGCGCGGCAAAATGGAATTGAACGGCGGGATGGCGTGTTATAACGTGTACGCCACGCGCGACGATCAATTTATCACGTTCGCCGCGATCGAGCCAAACTTTTGGAACGCGTTCTGCCAAGCCGTCGCGCGCGAAGATCTCATGGCGCGCGCGTACGAGTATGACGCCGTCGCGGAGGTCGCGGCGATTTTCAAAACTAAATCGCGCGCCGAATGGCTAACGTTTTTTGAAACGATTGACGCGTGCATTGAACCGGTGCGCGAATTTTCGGACGTATTCAGCGATCCGCACATTCGACATCGGCAGTTGATTTCGGAATTAAATGTGCCGGGATTTGGAAAAATTCCGCAAGTCGGGTCGGTATTTGTGTTTGGAGAAAAAAATTCCGCGCCGCCGCCGCAATTGGGCGAGCATACGCGCGAGGTGTTGCAAAAATTAGCGTTAGACGATGCGGAGATCGAGCGTTTGGAAAAAGCCGGTGTGATCAAGACGTTAGCAACTCGCGAGAAAAAAGAGTGAGGGGAAAATAGGACGGGTATGCAAAATCTTCGAGCAGGATTTTAGAGCGTTGGGCAACAAGTTTTTTCAACGAAACTAGCGACAATAAATCTTTTTGCATACCCGCCCTAAGCAGGAGGATGGCAATGATCGGGTTTGAACTTACGGAAGAGCAAAAACAATTTCAAGAACTCGCGCATGAATTTTCCGAAAAAGAAATTCGCCCGGTGGCGCACGCGTACGACGAGAACGAAGAATTTCCGTGGCCCGTGTTGGTCAAAGCCGCCGATTTGGGTTTGCTCACGTACGGCATTCCCCGCAACAAAAAAAATTTTTGCCGCGTTTGGGACGCGTGACCGCACCGGGGCGCGTCGCGCTCGGCGCGTTTTGTCTCACCGAACCGGAATCCGGCAGTGACGCGGCGTCCATCCAGACCAGCGCGAAAAAAGTTTCCGGCGGTTACGTTCTCAACGGCACCAAACATTTTATTTCCAATGGCGGCATCGCGGACGTGTACACCGTTTTCGCCACGCACGACGCGAGTCAAGGCGCGGATGGCATTGACGCGTTCATCGTTCTCGGTGAACAAGAGGGAGTCAAGCCCGGCAAGAAAGAAAAAAAGATGGGGATTCGCGCGTCGCACACCGCGCAAATTCACTTTGAAGACGTTTTCGTCCCGGAAGAAAATCGGTTGGGCGAAGAAGGCGAAGGATTTTTGGTCGCGTTGAAAACGCTCGAGTATTCGCGGCCTGGCGTTGCCGCGAGCGCGCTCGGCGTAGCGCGCGCGGCGTTTGAATTCGCGTTGCAATATTCGATGGAACGCAAACAATTCGGCCGCGCTATCGCCAAACAACAAGCGATCCAATTCATGCTCGCGGACATGGCAACGGAAATTGATGCGGCGCGATTGCTCACGTGGCGTTCGGCGTGGTTGTTGGATCAAGGTCAGCCCGCGAACAAAGAAGCCTCGATGGCAAAATTATTTGCGGCCGACACCGCGATGAAAGTCGCGACGGATGCCGTGCAAATTGTCGGCGGCGCGGGTTATATGCGCGATCTGCCGGTCGAAAAATATATGCGCGATGCCAAGATCATGCAGATTTATGAAGGCACCAGCCAGATTCAGCGCGTGGTGATCTCGCGCTTGTTGATTGGGTTTGGATGAGCCCGCGCGCCGAAAGCAATTTATCCCGGGGAGTGGCAAATCGCGCAGAGATCAAATTCTTGCGAAGGGATCAAGTACCGCTGTCATGCTGAGCAAAGCGAAGCATCTCGTTGACTCGTTTGATTTCACAGTGCATAACGAGATTCTTCGCTCCCGGAGTTTATCCTGAGTGGAACGAAGGGGTCACTCAGAATGACATTGTAACTTTTCTTTTTTTGCAGAAATAGGTATCTCTGAGTTTAGCCCGTTCCTATCCTGACCACAATTGATTCGCGCGAGGAAAAAGGATATAATCTTCCCGCGCGATTTTTTTTATCGTCTCGATTGCAACGCGCAACTCTTTATGCCGAATCCCACGCGAGTCAATGCCGCTCGACGTTCCAAAGGGAATCGTTCTCCATCTCCCGCGTTGTGGCGCGTCCTCGCCGAAATTCATCGCTCGCTTGCCACCGAAGAAATTTTTCGCGTCGCGCTGCGCGGGGCAAAACAATTGATGCGCGGCGATTTTGCCGGCGCGCTGATGATGGATGCGCACGCGTCCGTCGCGATCCATTCGTGCGGATCACTGGGCCCCGCGTTCGAGCGCGCGTGGCGCGCCCTCACTCATCTTTCCACCACGCAACCCACTGCGCGCGATCCAATCGCCCCGCTTGAACGCGCGGCGCGCGCGGCTCTCCGCGCCGCCGCGATCCACGCGTTTTTCTTTTATCCATTCGCGCGCGGAATTTTGATCGTCGCACGCGCGCGCGGTGAATTGAATTCTCATTTCAAATCCGACGTCCCGATTTTCCGCCGCGCAAATTTTGGGCTATGCGCGCGAGGAATTGATCGGCATGCCGATGCTAGGTCTGACGCGGGATTTTAATCGCGCGGCTCAGCGCGCGGCGTTGGAGGAGCTGCAAGAGACGGGCAAATTGGTCAATCGGTTTGGCAAAGTGCGTTGCAAGGATGGGAAAAGCAAATCCATTTATTATTCCGCGCGCTTGGTCGGGAATTCTAACGGCGACGGCGCGCATTATCAAGCGATTTTTTGGGATGAGACGGAACAGCATCAAGTTTTGCAAATGCTCGCGCGCCGCAATCAAGAATTGGACGCGTTAAATGCGATCGCGCAGATTTTGAGCAAGCCGCTGGAGATCGAGACCGCGCTGGCGCAAGTGTGTCAAACGATCGCGCCGCTATTGGGCATGGAAACGGCAAATTTTTTTACGTTGGATCCGAAAAAAACACGCGCCCATTTGATCGCGTCACACGGAATGAGTCAAGCGTTGATCACGCGTTTGGCAGTGCAAGAATTGGCGGCGAATCCAACGCTGGGCAAAATCGCGCTTGGCAAATCGGTCACGTTGGAGGATCCCGCCAAGACGCCCCATTTGGTGAATCCGATTCTGTTTGCCGCGGGCTATCGCGCGGGAATGGGTGTGCCGATCAAACAACGCGGTCACTCCGTTGGCGCGTTGATCGTGGGCACGCGCGCGGAAATGGGTTACACGCAGACCGATATCAATTTCTTGGAAAATATCGCGAACCAAATTGGCGTGGCGTTGGAGAACGCGGAACTGTATCGGCAAATGCAAGCGCGCGTCGAAGAGATCGAAAAAGAAAAAAATACGATTCAAGCCATTTTGGACAGCAACCTCAGCGGATTGTACGTGACGGATCGCGCGGGGCGTTTTATTTTGTTTAATCGCGCCGCGGAAGAAATGACCGGCTGGACGTTTCAGGCGGTGCAGAGCCGCGCTTGGGAAGAAATTTTTCCGGTGGAAGACGCCGCTCACTCGCCGTTGCTTCGCCGCGCGATTGAAAAAGGCGCAACGGCGCGCGTATTTCAAGATCGCGCGTTGCGCACGCGCGCGGGCGCGCGCATTCCGGTTGCGGAAGCGGTCGCGCCGCTGCGCGATGGCCGCGGAAATATTTATGGCGCGGTCGGCGCGTTTTGGGACCAATCGCGTGAACTCAAAGCGGAGGAGACGCAGGAATATATTCGGCAGACGATGGCGCATGAATTGGGGTCGGCGTTGACAAAAATTTTGCCGACGATTGAGATATTAGAAAATTCAACGCTCGCGCCGGAACGCCGCGCGGAAATGTGGCAGTCCTTGAAAACCGGCGCGCGCGCGTTGAAAGAGATCTCGGATCAGTTTTTGGAAAAGGAACGCGCGCGGCGCGCGCCGCGCCCGCTAAAAATGGAGCGTCTCGCGCTCGACGCGTTAATGCGAACCGTCCTGAATGAATTTTGGACGCGCGCGGGCGCGGCGCGGTTTGTCTTGCGCGCGCGTGAGCCGCTGCCCATCGTGTACGCGGATCGGTTTCGCGTGGAGACTATTTTGCGCAATCTGATTGAGAACGCGATCAAGTATTCGCCGCCCGCGCGTCCGATTACCGTGCGCGTGCGCGCGGCCTCCGAGGCGCGCGTCGAGATCGCGGTGTGCGATCAGGGCAACGGAATTCCGCGCGCGGAACGCGCGGCGGTGATCAAGCCGTTCTATCGCGGTGAATTCGCGCGCCGACGCAACACGCGGGGGTACGGGCTGGGCTTGGCGATTGTCGCGCAGATGATTGGAGAGATGGGCGAGCGGTTGAAGATTGCGCGCGCCAAACCCAAAGGGACCATCGTTCAATTCACTTTGCGGAGGTTAAAGTGATTTCACGCCAGCGCATTCTCATCATTGACGATGATCCCCACATCACGCGAATCTTGCAAGTGATATTGGAGGAAGCCGGTTTTGAAACCATCGGCGCGACCGACGGCAAAGACGGTCTGGAAAAAGTTTTTGCCCAGCGACCGGATTTAGTTCTGTTAGATATTCGAATGCCGGTCATGGATGGAAATATTTTTCGCCAACGCCTGCGCGAAATGACCAAAACGATTCCAATCATTTTGGTGACCGCGCTCACCGATCCCGACAGCAAAGCCCAAAATTTGGAAGGCGGCGCGGACGATTACATCACCAAACCGTTTGAACGCCGCGAATTAATCGCGCGCGTGCGCGCGGTGTTGCGCCGCAACGCGACACTAGTCTCTGCGCCACGCGCGTTTTACAAAGACGCGCAACTGCGCATTGATTTTCCCGGTTATCAAATTTGGGTGGACAGCCACGCGATCGAATTAACGCCGAAAGAATGGCGCGTGCTGGCGTTCGCTATATTCAAACCCAACGCGCGCGCGGCTACCGTTTTGAATCGCATGTGTCTTAGTCACTGACGTTACGCACCAATTGTCACCCTGAGCGAAGCGAAGGGTCTTGTTGCTCCAAAAGCGACCAAATTCTCCCAAACGTGAGAAGAATCCATTTGAAACAACAAGATTCTTCACTCGCTTTGCTCGTTCAGAATGACAC
>JACQEA010000271.1 GCA_016200825.1 Chloroflexota bacterium
CAAGCGCTCGCGGAATTTGAAACCGAAGATGAAGATGAAATTGAAGCCGCGAAACGCAAAGCCGATAAACGCAAACGCCAAGTCTTGGTCTTTGACGCCAAGTTAGGCAAGGTCGTCGCACAGAAAAAACACAAACCCCGCGGCGCAAAAGATTGGGACGAGACGGAAGATGAAGTGGAGACGGTGACCGGAGAAGTAGAAACAGAAACAGAAACGGATACCGCCACAGGCACAGAGAAAAAAGTAGAAGAATAAAATCACGGCGCGCGGCGAATCGTGTGAAATTTTTTGCGCGCGCCGCGTGGGAATCCAATGCCCGTTAAACATATTCCGCAACGCACGTGCATCAATTGCCGGACCATTCGTCCCAAGCGCGAATTGGTGCGCGTCATCCGCGTGACGGAAAATCATTTAGAGATTGATCCGACCGGCAAAAAAAATGGACGCGGCGCGTATCTTTGCCGCCAACGGATTTGTTGGGATGAAATTTTGGAAAACCCGGATCGCTTGACGGACGCGCTCAAGATGCGCGCGCCGCTTGCATCCGACGATGTAACGGTGATGCGCGCGTTCGCCGCGCCGTTGCCATTGCGTTTGGCAAATGGATCGGATGCGCCGCCCAAAACTAATTAAAGCGGATGAACGCACCGCACGCGCACAGACCGAGCTCGCGAATGGAAAACGCGGAACGCGAACGGAGTGATCACGATGTAGATTGAAAATTGCTCACCTCCTCCGTACGCTCCGCGTTCATTTCCTCTGCGACGATTCTGTGCTCCGACCTTTGCAACGATTCATTATTTTTCCGCGTCGCCCCGCGATCAATTCGCCCGCGCGACCTGTGAATTGGAAAGGAGTCTGCACGATGGCAACCAAAACCCCGGTCAAAAGTTCAAGCGTGAAGAAAAAAGTGTCGGACAAAACGCGCGCGAAAAAAATCGCGCCCGCCAAAACTCTTTCGGTCAAACCCGCGCCGAAACCAGAACCTGTCAAGACCGCAACTCCCGCGCGCGCGATAAAATCCGTCGCCGCGCCAACTCCGGTTAGCGCGCCGCCGAAAGAAATGCCAATACCCGCGCCCGCGCAAATTGAAAAACCCAAAGCGACACCGCCGCCAACAAAATCCGTTGCGGCACCCGCGCCAACTCCATCATCACCGGTCGCGATTCCAATCGCGCCGCGTCCACCGGCTTCACCAATTGAAATTCCCGCCACGCTCACGGTGCGCGATCTCGCGCAGAGTCTTAAAGTGGGACCGATTGATATTATTCGCAAATTGATGGCGAGCGGAATTATGGCGAACATCAATCAGCAAATTGATTTCGATACCGCCGCGCTGGTCGCGGATGAATTGGGATTCAAAGTGGTCGAAGCAAAACCAATTCTCGCGGAACCGGTTGTCGCCACTTTGACGAGCATTCCCAAAAAACGCGAATACTCGGAACAAGAACTCAAACAACTGGTCACGCGTCCGCCGGTCGTCACCGTGATGGGGCATGTTGATCACGGCAAGACGACCGTACTGGACGCGATTCGCCACGCGGATGTTGCCGCGGGTGAAGCCGGAGGAATCACACAACATATCGGCGCGTATCAAGTGAAACACGCCGGCAAACGCATCACGTTTCTCGATACGCCCGGTCACGAAGCCTTTACCGCGATGCGCGCGCGCGGCGCGCGTGCGACCGATATCGCGATTATTGTGGTCGCGGCGGATGATGGCGTGATGCCGCAAACGCGCGAAGCAATCGATCACGCGCGCGCGGCCCAAGTCCCGATCATCGTCGCGCTGAATAAAATTGATATGCCCAGCGCGAATCCGGAACGCGTCAAACAACAATTATCGGAATTGGGTTTGGCGGTGTACGGCGGCGAGGACGAGGTCACCGTCGTGCCGATTTCCGCGAAACAAAAAACCGGGATTGATGAATTGTTGGAAAATATTATCGTCGTCGCGGAATTGGCGGACCTGCGCGCGAATCCGTTACGTCCCGCGAGCGGCGTGATCATCGAATCAAAACTCGATAAACAAAAGGGACCCACCGCGACGGTGCTGGTCAACGAAGGCACGTTGCGCGTCGGCGATGCGGTATTGATTTCCTCGGTGTGGGGCAAAGTGCGCGCGATGTCGAACGATCACGGCGACGCGGTTAAAAACGCGGGACCGGGCGAGCCGGTCGAGATCACGGGATTGTCCGATACGCCGGAAGCGGGCGAAGCGTTTCGCGTCGTCGGCGATGAAAAAATCGCGCGCGCGCGCGCCGAAACGCGCGGGTTTGAAAAACGCGCCGAATCGCAAAAATCATCGCGCGCGCTCAGTTTGAACGATCTGTTCGCGCAATTCCAAGCCGGTAAAGTAAAATCGCTCAACTTGATCGTCAAAGCCGATGTGCAAGGTTCGTTAGAGCCGATTGTAACTTCGCTAGAAAAATTGGGCGAAGAAAATATTCAAGTCAAGATGATTCATCAAGGCATTGGCACCGTCACGCGTTCGGACGTGATGCTCGCGGTCGCGTCGCAAGGCATCGTGCTGGCGTTCAACGTCGGGATCGAATCCGCCGCGGCGTCGCTCGCCGAAAATGATGGCGTAGACATTCGCGAATATTCGATCATTTACAAATTGATCGAAGACATTGACAAAGCGCTCAAAGGCATGTTGGAACCGACGTACAAAGAAGTGTTGAGCGGGCGCGCCCACGTGTTGCAACTGTTCAAAGTGAAAAAATCCACTGTCGCCGGTTTGCGCGTGACGCAAGGCAAGATCGCGCGCAATTCGATTGCGCGCGCGGTGCGCGGCGGCACGGAAATATTCAAAGGTTCCATTTCGTCACTCAAACGCTTTAACGAAGATGTAAAAGAAGTCGCGGAAGGGTACGAGTGCGGCATCGCGTTGGAAAAATTCAACGACTTGCGCGAGAGCGATGCATTGGAATTTTTCGAAAAGGTGCGCGTGAGTTAGCCGCGCGCCGACGCGTGGAGAAAATTCGTGCCGGGTTATCGCTCTGAACGCGCGAGCCAACGCGTGCAACAAGAAATAAGTTTGTTGTTATATCGTGATCTCAGTGACCCGCGTCTCGTCGGCGCGAATGTCACGCGCGTGGCAATGAGTGCGGATTTGCGTTATGCGCGCGTGTACGTCAGCCCGCTCGCAACGGAAAAAGAATCGCGGCAAATGTTGGACGGTCTGCGCCACGCGGCGGGATATATTCGGCATCGCCTCACCGAATCGCTCGATATGAAATTCGCGCCGGAGGTTCGGTTCGAAATTGATGAAGCCATCATCAAAGGCGAACGCTTTTTGCAAGTATTGGAACAAGTGCAAGCCGAAGAACGCGCGCGCAAAAAAATCAGCCAGCCGCGCCAAATAAAATCGGCGCGCAAATTAAAATTAAAACGGAAAAAATGAATCAAACGATCTCATTCGATCAAGCCGTCGCGTTATTCAAAAAACCCAAAACAATTTTTATCGCCGCACATATTATGCCCGATGGCGATTGTATTGGCTCGGCGCTCGGCTTGACGTGGGCGTTGCGCAAGATCGGCAAGACCGTTTCGGTCGCGTTGCACGATTACGTTTCCGAGACATTTAATTTTTTGCCCGGCGCGAATGAATTGCGCGCCAAACTTCCGAGCGACGAAGAGTTGATTGTATTTGTGGACGGCAGTTCGGCGGATCGTTTTGGCGCGGCA
>JACQEA010000272.1 GCA_016200825.1 Chloroflexota bacterium
AGTGACGACGCTGTACGAATTCAGTCGCGCGATTGCCGCCACACTCGATCCGGCAGAATTAGGTGCGCGCGCGATTCAAGCGCTCGAATCTTTTCTCGCGTATCAATCCGGCGCGATTCTTTTGGTCGACGCGGATAATCGTTTGACCGTGCTCGCCTTGAGCGGGCAAGGCGCGCCGCCGGAATTTGCAGCGCGGGATCGCGAGTTTGTCAAGCAACATGATCCGCGCGTGGGCAAAGGCATCACCGGAACTGTCGCGCAAACCGGACAAGCGTTGCGGATCAATGACACGACGCGCGACCCGCGCTATATCGGATTGCGCGACGATGTGCGATCGGAATTGTGCGTTCCGCTCAAAGTAGGCGAACGCGTGATTGGCGTATTGAATGTGGAAAGTCCGAATGAGAATGCGTATACGGAAGAAGACGAACAGTTGCTAAGCACCGTCGCGAGTTTGATCGCGGTCGCGTTGGAAAACGCGCGATTGTACGCGCGCGCCAAAGACGACGCCGAGGTCAAAGCCGCGCTCTTGCGCGAGTTGAGCCATCGCGTAAAAAATAATTTGACCGCGGTGGCTGGTTTGTTGTATCTGGGCTTGGACAAAGAAAAAGCCACGCATCAAGAAATTTTTTCCGAAACGCTCGCGCGCGTGCAAAGCATGATCGCCGCGCATTCCCTCTTATCCGATTCACCGCGCGCGCGCGTGGACCTCTTGTTGCTGGGTCAAAATATTTTGAGCGACAGCATTCGCCAACTAACTTTGCCGAGTCAAAAAATTCCTTATCACGTCGAAGGCGAATCCATCGAAATTTCCGCGCGGCAAGCCACCAGTCTCGCGTTGGTCTTGAATGAATTGGTGACGAACGCGCTCAAGCACGCGCCGCCGAATGCCGCGCCGCAATTGTCACTCACGGTCAAGCGCGACGCGCAGCGCGTAGTGATCGAGTTGTTCAATCACGGCGATCTATTAGCGGAGAATTTTTCCGGGTCGGCGTCCAGCGGCATCGGTTTAAGTTTAATTCGCACGTTGGTGGAAAAAGATTTGTGCGGCCGATTTGAATTAATCGCGCGCGCGCAACCGCGCGGCGTGGCGAGCGTGATCACGTTTGTGCCGGAAAGTTGAGGGCGCGCGCGTCGGCGCGCGAATATTTTTTGGCGCGCGTTTGCATTCAGGCGATTCTCGCGCTATAGTGATCTGAAAAATTTTTGGGGAGGCGTTCGCATGGCGATGACCTTGTCCGATTTTCCGCAACCCCCGGGCAACAACGGGCGCGGCTTGCATGGGCCCGCGCACAATCAACGCTTTAACGATCCGTGGGATCGCTGGATCAGCGAGTTGCAGCAGATGAATATCAAATGGATGAAACTGCTGGACGATGCGGGCAGCAACGCGGATTTTTCCAAAGAGTTGTTGAACAACGGCATCATGCCGATCGTGCGATTTTATATTGATGCGCCCAACCCGGGCCGCTTTGTTGACGACCATCGCGTCGATTGGCCTGCGACGTTGGCGCGCTATGTCGCGAACGGTGCGCGTTATTTTGAAATCAACAACGAACCGAATCTCGGCGACGAATGGCATACACCGTATCCGGCGAACGCGCCCGAAATCGTAATGGACAATTGGATTCAAGACGCCGAGCTGGTCATTTCGATGGGCGGCTTGCCCGCGTTTCCCGCGTTGACGCAAACGAGCAATCCGTCTTTTCATAGTGTGAATTGGTATCGCCGCGCGTTCGCGTATTTGCAAACCAAATATCCAGACCGCGCGCAAAATGTTTTCAGCAATGGCGCGTGGATTGCGGTGCATGCCGCGTTGTTGAATCATCCGGTCGATTATCCGTACGACGCGGTGAATCAACGCGATCATCCGGGCGCGACGATTTTTGACGACGACAATTGTTTGCTCGGTTATCGCGTGCCGTTGGAATTGTTGAAAGAAACGTTTGGCTTGACCGTGCCGGTCATTTCAACCGAAGGCGGCGTGTTTGCGCCCGGTGAATCCGGACAAACGCAATGGGATTCGCGTTATCCGCCGATCACAAAATTGTCGCACGCGGTCAACACCGTCGGTTTGTTTCAATGGATGATGGATCAAGCCCCGGCAGAATTTTTTGGAATTTGTTCGTGGCTGATTTTTTCCGGCACGCCGCAATTTGAATACGATTCTTGGTTTCGCGTCCGCGAAACATTGCCGGTGGTGCAAGAAATCAAGCGCATGAAAAGTTACACCAAAAAAAGTCCGGCGGCACAATCCATTCCATTGCCCACATCGCCAATTTCACCGACATCACCGACCACGCCAGCCACACCGCCGCCGGTTACGCCTGCAACTCCCGCGAATGCCGCCGCGATCGCGCGCGCGTTCGCGTTGAGCATGTTGAACATCACCGTCAATCCGGATGCCGCGCTGTACCGCAAAGCGAAAGAATTAAATTTCGGGCGCC
>JACQEA010000273.1 GCA_016200825.1 Chloroflexota bacterium
ACCGCGTTCACCAATCCCAATTGCGCGGCGGTGCGCGCGTCGATGGAATCGCCCGTGAGAATTAGTTCGAATGCTTTTTTGCGCGGAATCAATCGCGATAACATCAGCGCGGCGATGGGCGGATAGACTCCAACTTTAATTTCGGGCTGACCGAATTGCGCGGCTTGACTCGCGATAATGAAATCGCACGCGAGCGCGAGTTCCATTCCGCCGCCGAGCGCGCTGCCTTGCACCGCCGCGACGACGGGCTGTTCCATCGCCCAAATTTTTTTGATGACCGCGTGAAAGCCGCGAATCATCGCGTCCACCGTTTCGGGACGATGCTCGCCAATGTCCACGCCCGCGCAGAAAAATTTTCCTTGCGCGGCGATGACAATAATTTTCGCGTCGCGCGCAGCATCGAGCGCGTCGCTCAGTTCTTTCATCAGCGCGAGGTTGATGATGTTGAGCGGCGGGCGGTTGAGAACGATTCTGGTAATTGAATTGGTTTTTTCGAGAATGAGGTTTGGCATGGTGTCTCTTCGTCATTGCGAGGAGCGGTTTGTGCGACGAAGCAATCTCCTTGAAACTTGGAGATTGCTTCGCGGAGTTTACACTGAGCCCTTCACTTCGTTCAGGATGAACTCCGCGAATGTGCTCAGGGTGACAGTGCGATTATTTTTTTCTTTGTGTCTTTGAGTCTTTGTGGTTAGGATTTTCTCCGTTCAACGCGGTGCCGCAATTTCCGCAGAAAGCAAAATCGCTCGGCAATCCTTTCGTTCCGCAATTCGGGCAGGTTTGATTGTACGGACCGAAAAGAAATTCCGCCGCGCCGTCCACCGCTTTGGCGCGCAAATCGCGATAACGCGGCGCGCGCTTTTCCACGAACGCGGTCATACCTTCGTACGGTTCGGTCGTCGCGAAATGCAACGACAACCAATCCTGCGCGTGCCGAATCGTTTGGCTCCACGCCATCTCTTTCCAAAAATTCACTTGCGCTTTGGTGTAACGCGTGCATTCGGGAAATTTATCAATCAGTTTTTGCGCGAGTTCATTCACCGCGTCGTCCAATTTTTCAGATGGCACAACGCGATTGACCAAGCCCCAGTCCAAACAAGTTTTCGCGTCGAGCGGATCGCACGTCAGCAACATTTCGCGCGCGCGGCGATCGCCCACCATGATCGGTAACCATTGTGTCGCGCCGCCCGCCGCAACCGAACCGACGCGCGTGCCCACTTGACGAATCGTCGCGTGATCCGCCATCACCGCGAGATCGCACGACAGATTGAATTCGTTGCCGCCGCCCGCGACCATGCCGTTGATGCGCGCAATCGTCGGCTTGCCGATGTTGCGCAGAAGATCATGGCACTCGATAAATTCGCTCATCCATTTCCAATAATCGCGCGGACGCTGCGTGAATACTTCGGCGTACTCTTTCACATCGCCGCCCGTGCAGAAGGCTTTGTCGCCCGCGCCCGTCAACACGATCACCGCGACTTGATCATCCCACATCGCGTCTTTGAACGCGACGGACAATTCGCGAACGGTGTCGGTGGTGTACGCGTTGTACGCGTGGGGACGATTGAACGTCACGCGCGCAACCCAATCGCGTTTATCGTAGAGGATTTCGTTGAATGGAAAAGAGTCGGCAGGTTTGGCGAGAAATTTCTTTTGCATGGTTCTCCATTTGTCATTGCGAGCGAAGCGAAGCAATCGCTGTGTAACTTGGGGATTGCCTCGTCGCGAACAACGCTCCTCGCAATGACGCGTCGAGTACTATCGAAATACCGAATCAAAATATTTGTTCGCGCCGTCCGCGAGCAAATCGTGATATTTATGAAAGAGCGCGCTCGCTTCCGCGCCGCGCCAATCGCGCGGTAAAAGTTCGGCGGGCAATTGCGGATCGCGATACGGAAAGCGGCGAAACTCGTGCATCAGCATAAAGCGGCGCACAAAAAACTCGCTCGCGTCAATCGCCGCGCGCGAATTTAATCGCGCTTCAAAATTTTTCAGCGCGGACGCGTAGGTGGCGATAAAATTCGCGTACTCGATATTCATCGCGTCCAGATTCCAACAGCGCGCGACCAGTTCTTGACACGACACAAACGCTTCGATCTGTCCGTCAAACAGTTGCACGTTCGACTTGATATTCAAATCCGCCGCGAGACATTCCACGCGCGCGCGCCGATTCCACGGCGAAATCCAAACGGTGTTCGTCAACATTCCATAGCCGAGCCACGACAGTTCCGCGCGGAAATGATCGCGCGCCGCGCGGCGTTCTTCGGGAATCGAATACGTGACGAGATGCCAACACCCATCCCAATTTTCAGTTTGTTCGGGAAATTGAAAGATTTTTTGCGCGCCGTCTGCGATGACTTGGTGCGCGCGCGGCGTGATTTGATAGTACGAAATATTTTTGACGCGTTCATTTTTCAGCCACCCGCGCCGCGCCATCCGCGAAACGGTCGAGCGCACCGCGGGCTCGGACAAATCGAACAACGCGAGAATTTTTACGAGCGCGCCAATCCACACGCGATCATTGCGATGCCGAATGTAATCGCCAAAAAGAGTGAAGATGAGCGATTGAGGTCGACGCGCGTTGCCGTTCATTTTCGGATGTTGCATTTTTAGATATGTCGTAGAAAAAGTGCTATGCGGATTATAGCAATAGATTCACCCCTAAGCCACACGCGCGCGGATAGTTTGCGCTACCCGCGCGAGTAGTCGCGCGCGCGCTAAAGCTTGAACACGGCGCGCGTGCGAATTTAATTCGAAAATAAAAAAACCAAAAGCAGAACGCGTCGAGAAAAGTTTTCGGCTTTTGGTTTTTCTGTTCGTTTTGGCGGTGAATATTATTTCTTCAACAATCCACTCTTTAGCGCGTACGCTACCGCTTGCGCGCGGTTGTGCAGATGCAGTTTCTGCAAAATATTTTTCAAATGATACTTGATCGTATTTTCGCTCAGATTCAAACGCGCGGCAATGTCGCGATTGATCAATCCCTCCGCGACCAATCCCAAAACTTGCTGTTCACGTTCGCTCAAAATATCTTGGCGCGTCTGCCCATTGCTGTTCGCCATTTTGCGCGCAAACTCTTTGAGAATTTTTCCCGCGAGTTGTTTAGAAATCGGCGGCTCGCCGCGCGCGACCCCCTCGAGCAAATTAAAAAACGTTTGCGTGTCCGTGTTCTTGAGCAAATAACCGTGTGCGCCGCTCTTGATCGCCTCGAACAAATCCGCGTCCTCATCTGAAACCGTCAGCATCACGATGCGCGTCTCCGGCATTTCCGATATGATCGCGCGCGTTGCCGCCAGTCCATCTATCTGCGGCATATGAATATCCATCAAAATCAAATCGGGTTTCAATTCGCGCGCGCGCTCGACGGCTTGCGCGCCATCCGTCGCTTCGCCGACAATTTCAAAACCGCGCGCGCGCAACAACGCGCCGACGCCGTCGCGAAACAACGGATGATCATCCGCCAACAAAATTCGCGTTGCCATTTTATTCTCCGGCGCGATAAACCAGCGGTAGGCTGATCTCTACGCGCGTGCCCTTGTCTTGTTCCGATTGAATTGAAAATTTTCCGCCGATTGATTCCACGCGCTCGCGCATCGAGTTCAAACCAAAACGCGGCAGGGGTCCGCGCGCGATGTGCGCGGGATGAAAGCCTACGCCGTCATCTTGAATCGTGATGCGCGCGGTCGCGCCGTCGCGCGCGAAAGTGACGCACGCGTGTTGCGCGCGCGCGTGTTTGCGGACATTGCTCAACGCTTCTTGCACCACGCGAATCAATTGGGCTTCAACCGCAATTGAAAAACGCGTCGCTTCCAAATCTCCCGCGTCGATTTGCGTCACGATGCCGCTTAATTCGCTAAACCATTCGGCATAGACGCGCAGCGCGGGCACGAGTCCGCGCGCGGGCGTGATTTCTGTTTTCAAACCCAAGATCACTTCGCGCGTGTCGGCGTAGAGTTGTTGCGCGATAAAAGTCAGTTGATCGAGTTGCGTTTGCGCGTCGGCGAGTTTGCCTTGCGCCAAATATTCGCGCGCCGATTGCGTCTTGAAACTAACAAAACTCAACAGTTGCGCGAGCGTATCGTGCATTTCGCGCGCCAGACGTTCGCGCTCTGCGCGCGCGGCGCGCGCGCCTTCCATTTCAAATTCGCGCGCGCGCTCAAGCGCGCGTGACGCTTGAGCCGCGACGCCTTGCAAGAGTTCATGTTCGCGCGCGGAAAAATCGCGCGGATTTTTATTCGCGATGCACAGACAGCCGATCACGCGTCCGTCGCGCACAATCGGCGCGTCGAGATGCGCGGCGCGGTAGTTGAATCGCACGACCGGACATTGCGGCGGCGCGCCCGCGCGCACAAAAGGTTTGACGTTAATTTGAAACGCGTCGGTCGCGCCGCTCGCGCCTTGCACGACCCAGGCGCGATTTTGTTCATCGCCCAAACATAACGCGGACGCGTCGCCGCGCACGAGTTCGCGCGCGTGATCTACGACCGCGCGCAACGCAGCGCCATAATTTTGCGCGGATGCTAAATCCAAACCCGATTGAATTAACGCGCGATAATCTTGTACGCGCGCGGGTTGAGCGAGACGCGCGTGCATCGCGAAAAAAATCGCGCTGAGTGAAAGAGTGAGAACGAAGAGAGGCAACGCGAACGCGGGCAGATAGATTGCCAACGCGATACCTGCCGCGCTACCCAACAGAAGGAGACCGCTCAACGATTGCCAGCCCATTTGTGGCACGCGCTATTTTCCTTTCGGGCAGAAAGAGACCGCGAAAAAATTGTATGCTTTGTTCAAGTGAGAAGATAGTGACAAGTGTCCCGGTCATTGCGGGGCATTGCGGCATCTGGGTTTTGACATCTTGTCCCGCGCGCGTATAATTCTCTGTGCGTGATCGTGAACAGGAGGCTGAAATGGCAGACGAAAAGAAAACGCGCCGCCGCGGGTTGGATGATTTTGTTTCGGAGGAAACGTTAACGCATGCGCACAACGCGTGTGAGGAGTGGCGCAAAAGTTGGGAGGCGTTGCTCCCGCCCGGATTCGTAGAACATCGCCGCGCCGCGCGCCGCGAAATGTTGCTTGCCGCGCGCAGTGTCATTGACACCGCGTTGGAAAAAATAGAAACGGCAGGCAAGCAGAAATAAAATTAGTTGTTCGCCGGTGGAAATAACCCAACCACCCAACGACCTAATTTCTCCGCGCGAACAACGTCCACGTGAGCGCGAGTCCCGCGAGCGCGACGAATCCACTCGCGATCCATTTTTCTCCCGCGATCCACAATTGCGCGCCGCTAAATAACGCGCCCGCGAAAATAATCGCGCCGAGCAAACGCCGCACCGTCAACTCCAAGCGCGCGATTTGTTCCGCGAGTTGCGGCGTTTTC
>JACQEA010000059.1 GCA_016200825.1 Chloroflexota bacterium
ATCGTATCGCGGGTTGTTGAAAGTTTATCCCGGCGCGGTCGGATCCAAATCGAATGTGCGTTGCGACGCGCTATTGCTCGATGAAACGTCGCGCTCGGACACGTACCCGTACATCGAAGTGGACGAAGACAATGTGACGATTGGTCACGAAGCAAGCGTTTCAAAAATTGGCGAAGAGCAATTGTTTTATTTGATGTCGCGCGGCTTGAGCGAAGCCGAAGCATCCACGATGATCGTTAGCGGTTTCATCGAACCGATCATCAAAGAATTGCCAATGGAATTCGCGGTTGAAATGAATCGGTTGATTCAGTTGCAGATGGAAGGTTCGGTGGGATAATCCCTTTGTGTCATTGCGAGCGCAGTTTGCGAAGCAATCTCCAAAATGCATGCGGGGATTGCTTCGTCGCTTTGCTCCTCGCAATGACGTGGCGAAATATTTTTTAGAGGAACATCGTTAGTGACAATCAAGACAGCAACTCTAGAACGCGCGGGATTTTCGCGCCAAGCCATCGAAGAATTATCGGCGCAGAACAATGAACCGGAATGGATGAGAGCGCGGCGATTAGAAGCGTGGCATTTATTTGAAGACACGCCCAATCCCGCGGCGAATGATGAATTGTGGCGGCGAACGTCGCTGGCGAATTTAGATTTGGACTCGCCGATCGCGTTTGGCGGGAATGCCCGACCCGACGCGACAAGCGCATTGCCAGAAAAATTTCAACAAATTGTCAACGATCAGAATGCCGGCGGTGTGTTGGTGCAATACAATTCAACCGGCGCGCACGCGCGACTGGCAAGCGATTTAAAAAAACGCGGCGTGATTTTTTGTGATCTCGCCACCGCCATCCGCGAACATTCCGATTTGGTCCAACAATATTTGATGACCAAAGCGGTGACGTACAGCGAAAATCGGTACAAGAGCGATAAACCGCGCACCGCCGCCAGCGGCAAGCATGAAGGCGGCGGTTACGGTGAAACGATCGGCGATCTAAAATTCGCGGCGTTGCATGGCGCGTTTTTGAGCGGCGGAACTTTTTTGTACGTTCCGCGCAACGTCGTGATCGAAATGCCGCTCCAATCGCTCACATTTTTCGATGCGCCCAACCTCGCGATTTTCGCGCACACGCTGATCGTGTTGGAAGAAGGCGCGGCAGTCAAAGTGATCGAAAATTACGCGTCGCAAGAAGATACCGCGCAACGCTTGGCGAATGGCGCGGTCGAATTAATTTTGAAGCCCGGCGCGAATTTACAGTACTTTCATTTGCAGGATTACGCGGCGAATGTTTGGAATTTTACGACGCAGACCGCGTTGATGGAAAAAGATACAAACCTCACGTGGCTCGTCGGCACATTGGGCAGCGGGACGACGAAAGCATTTTTGGATTGCAAATTACAAGGCACCGGCGCAAACGCGGCATTGCTCGGATTTTTCTTCGGCGATGGCAAACAACATTTCGATCAACACACTTTTCAACACCACATCGCCGGTCATACGACGAGCGATCTGCTTTACAAAGGCACACTGCGCGATAATGCGTACTCGGCATTTCGCGGTTTGATTCGCGTCAATCCCAACGCGCAACGTTCGGACGCGTATCAAGCGAATCGCAATTTGCTTTTGAGCGCGCACGCGCATGCGGATTCAATTCCCGAACTCGAAATTGAAGCGAACGACGTTCGTTGCACGCACGGCGCAACCGTAGGTCCGATCGATCCCGAGCAAATGTTTTATTTGATGGCGCGCGGGATCGAAAAGCGCGAAGCCGAGCGATTGATCGTGGAAGGATTTTTCGATCCGTTGATGCAAAAAATTCCGCTCGAAGCGATTCGCGAAGAATTGGCGCAAGTGATTCAAAAAAAGATTGGAATTTGATTGTCATTGCGAGCGCCCAAAAGGGTGCGAAGCAATCTCCAAATGCATTTTGGCGGTTGCTTCGTCGCGGAGTTTACAGTGAGCGAAGCGAATCTGCTCCTCGCAATGACATATAAAATAAATTGACCAAAAATGCAGGGCGTGGTAAAATCGGCGACGGTTTTATCACCACACATTCTCAAAAGGAGAAATGACGATGGCGTACATCATTACCGAGCCCTGCATCGGCACAAAAGATGCGTCGTGCGTAAATGTTTGTCCGGTGGATTGCATTCATCCGCGCAAGGATGAAGCAAATTTTGAGCAAGTGACCATGCTCTACATCGAGCCGGACACGTGCATTGATTGCGGTGCGTGCGTTCCCGAATGTCCAGTGACCGCAATTTTCCCAGAGCCGGACGTGAAAGACGAGTGGAAACACTATATCGAAATGAACGCCGATTATTACAAACTCTCGGCGGCAGATTTTCAAGCCAAGTACAAGTCACCGGGGAAAACAGTTTAGGCGCATCGAAAAAATTTTGCATGCCCCCGCCATCGTTCGCGAAGGTTGGGGGCGTGTCGTTTGAGGTAGCGATGGATGAACAACTCATCAAAACGCAGCCGTTCGATCAAGAAGAGCCCGCCGCGTTAGAAAACGCGACGCCGGAAGAAAAAGTTAAAGAAGCGTTGCGCGCGGTCAACGATCCAGAAATAAATTTGAGCGTCGTCGCGCTGGGATTGATTCGCGAAATTATTTTGGAAGGCGAGGAAGGCGAAGTCAAAATGATGATGACGACGCCGTTCTGTCCTTATGCCGGTTGGTTGGTGCAACAAGTCAAAGAGGCGTCAACGCGCGCGGCAGGCAAGCCGATCAAAGTAACGGTACTGCCGGATTTGTGGGACCCGAATTATATGGAAGATCCCGGTTTGTTGAATGGTTGGTAGAGTGAATTGCGAATTAGGAATTGTGAAATTACAATTTCGAAATTCGCAAAAGGTGTAAATGTCAATTGCAACGCTCGAAATAAAAAAGGGGCTGAACGTCGCGGCAATCCGCGAAGATTTTCCGATTCTCCACCA
>JACQEA010000016.1 GCA_016200825.1 Chloroflexota bacterium
ATTCGTCACGCCAATCGCCGCGAGATCGCTCGCGCGAATATTTCCACGCGCGAGCGCGCCCGCGATCGTCACGCGAGTTTTTTCCCAAATCTCGCGCGCGTCATGCTCGACCCAACCCGGTTGCGGATAAATTTGCCGATGTTCTTCGTAATGCGACGCGATGGCTTGCCCCGCGTGATCGAAAATGATACAGCGCGTGCCAGTGGTGCCTTGATCAATCGCGGCGATGTATTTCATTTACGTTTCAAGTTGCAAGTTTCAGGTTTTCAGTTGCCGAAAAAATCTCACCGCGAAGCATGCCCTGAGCGAAGCGAATGGGACGCAAAGACGCGAAGAAGAAACAATTCACGCTGTCATTGAGCCCTTCCTTCGTCAGGACACTTGCACCTGCGGTTACGCAAGTGCAGGTGTAAACTCCGCGAAGAATCTTGTTGCCTCAACGAACAACAAGATTCTTCGTCGCAAAGACCGCTCCTCAGAATGACAGTTCAACCCGCCGCCATCTCCTCCAACATCCTCTCCGCCTTTTCAAACGCCACCTTGTAATAATGCGGCGGACCATCACACCGCGCGCATTCTCTCGCGCGTTCCGCGTGGGCGCGCGCTTTTGCCAACCATTCATCTCTGCTTTCCGCTTTCTGCTTACCGCTTTCTGCTATCTGCCATCTGCTATCCGCCATCTGCCAATGCCATTCCGCCAAAAAATTCTGAATCTCCGCTTGTTGCAAACGATACTCGCACCGCTCCGCAATCTCCAGCGCTTCGTTCGCAAAGTTGAACGATTCTTGCATCAAGGCGACGGCAGACGGTTGACCGACGACGGATCCGTTTTCGGTCTTCCGTCCATCGTCCATCGTCATCGCTTGCGATTTTCGCAAACGCGCCAACTCCAACAAAATTTCTGCTTCCGATTCCACCAAATTGATTGCGCGATCCCGCGCCAACGCTTCTTGCAAATGATGTTCCGCGCGTTGTAGGGGCGAGGCATTCGCCAGAGTGTAGTTGTCGGGCAACGTGATTGGAATAGAGCCAGGCGTCTTGCTCTTGGAATGTGCTTGGGCGAATGCCTCGCCCCTACTTCCTGCCACCAACGCCGCGCCAATCAGCCACTCCGCGCGAATGAAATCGCGTTCGTTGCGATGTGTGGTGCGTTCCCATTCCTCCGCGAACTCGCGCGCCTTGTGCGCGGCATCCAGCGCGGCGGACGCGTTGCCCATCAATAGAGCGCGGAGCGCGCGGTATGCCGACACAACACTTTGAGATTGCACAACATTCTGTTTGCCAAAAATTTCAAACGCCACGTTCAATTCTTTTTCCGCCTCCGCAAACTCGCCGCGATACGCGAGCACGCGTCCGAATTCTCGATGACCGTCGGCTTCATAAAATTCTTCTTTGATCTCGCGGCAAATCTCGATACTGCGCCGCTGATTCCGCTCCGCCGCCGCGAGTTCGCCGATTTTGAGTTGGTCGTCCGCGACGTTTACCAAGCCGATGGCGAGATTTTTTTTGTTGCCCATTTTTTCTGCCAGCAAATACGCTTGCTCAAAAACTGGGACCGCGCGGCGGGGCTGTCCCGAAAGTGAGTACGAATTGGCGAGCGAGTTAAGCGTGAATGCCTTCTTGTCATCTGTATCAAGAGGAGGAAGTGATTCGTTGCCTTGAGGAAAAAGTGCGCGGAGAAGTTCAATTATGTTTTGATACGCGCCGAGTTGGTAATAGAGTGGATTGTGTAGTCGATCAAAGAAAAGAACTTCGGCTTCTGTGTATCGCCCCGCGCGGACAGTGTGATGATAGAGTTCAATCGTGGGTTGCAGGTCGGCAAGTGATGAAATTTTTCGCGGCGTTTCAATTTTTTCAAAGTACATTACAAAGCGCGCGTGCGTCGCGGTCTTGTCGCTCAAGCGGTCGTAGCAGTAACGGCGGATGACGGGATGCAAGTCGTAGGTGTTTGCTTTCTCGTCGCGCTGATACAACCCGCGCTCGGACAAATCCATCACCGCGCGCGCCAATTCTTCTTCGTTTGCAAAATCAAATCTAACCGCAGAGGGCGCAGAGGAAATCTTATTTTTGTTTTTCTTTGTGTCCTTTGTGTTCTTCGTGGTTAAATTTTTTTCTTTCTCTGTGCCCTCTGTGGTAAATATTGCCGCGAGCGCGTCCCACGTGAGCGGACTGCGGAACGCGGACAATTGGCTGATCAATTTCTGTTCGCGCGGCGCGAGCGAATTGTACGCAAATTCCAAAATGCGTTGTTCCTTATCTTGCGCGAGCGGATTTACTTTTGGCGCGCTCTTTATATCGCGATTGAAACGCGGATCGTGCGCGAGCGCGCCCGCGAGCAGGCGCAGGGTCAACGCATGAAAACCATATTCCCCGCACACAGAAATAATTTCCGCGCGCGTCCCATTTATTTTTTGCGCGCGAAAAAATTCCACCGCGTCTTCTGCATCCAACCCTCTCAATTCAATTTTGCGCGCGCCCGCGAGGTCGTCGAGTTCGCGCGGATATAATCGCGTGGTGATGAGCGTCTTGGTCAGCGCGCCGCTCGCGAGTCGTTTCAAAAAAATTCCGACGTTTGGATCCGCGCAGGCGCGATATTCGCCGCGCGCGTCCGTCTCTACTTCATCGCCGCGATACGCCGCATCGAGCCGCGCGTATGCGCGCAAAACGCGCTCCAAGCCGTCGAGGACGATGAGAAATCTTTTTTGTTGCAACAGCGTGATCAGCGCGTCGATGCGCTCGCGATCGGACGCGATTGCTTGCGCGCGCACCGCGCCGCCGCTCGCGTACTCTATTGCGCGCGTGAGGAACGCGGAAAAATCGCGCTCGTCGTAAAACGACCACAACAAAACGCCAAGCAATGAAAAATTTTCAATGCCCAATGACAAAACGTCGTTGTTCAACCAATACCACGCGAGCGCGGACTTGCCCATTCCGCCAATCGCCTCGAGCGCGAGAATGGATTCGGTTTGGCGTTCGCCGCGCGTGAGCCAATCGCTCAATTGCGCGCGTTCGCGCGCGCGTCCCGTAAAGTTGGCTTGGAGTGGATAGGAATATGGAAAGTACGGGAGGGGCGGAAATGGAATGATGGAACTCGATGCAAGCGCAGGAATTTTTTGCGCGAGCGCGGTGGCGACTTTGAATGCCAAATCTTCGGGCGTCGTAAAAAAATCAACCGCTCGATCTTTTTTCAATTCCTCTTTAAGTTGCACGAGTCGCGCGTGACCGTGCGCGTCGGGTTCA
>JACQEA010000274.1 GCA_016200825.1 Chloroflexota bacterium
GTGAGCGTGCCTTTCAAATCTCCAAACGTAATGTTGCGTCCCACCGCGAGCCCTTCGACTTGATAAAATTGAATTTCACTGCGCGCGGTAATCTGTTCATAGCGATAACACATCCCGGGCAAAATCACGCGGATCGGATTCGGGTGCAACGCGCGCATTGCGCGAATTTGTCCGGGCGAGGTATGCGTGCGCAACAGTACGCGTTGTTCCGTCTCGGCGATATAAAACGTGCTCCAGTTATCGCGCGCGGGATGATAAAGTGGAATGTTCAAGAGTTGAAAATTCATTTCATCCGATTCCACTTCGCGCGTGCGAAAAATTTGAAAGCCCATATCGCCCCACACGCGATAAATATCGCGCATCACGCGCGTGGCGGGATGCAAACGTCCGCGCGCGCGCGGACGCCCGGGCAGCGTCACGTCAAGCGGTTCGCTTTCTAACGATTCGGACAGCGCGCGTTGTTGCATCAGTCCGGTTTTCGCGGCGAACGCGGATTCCAGTTCGGTCTTGACTTCATTCGCCAGTTTGCCGACCGACGCGCGTTCTGCTTTCGGCAGCGCGCCTAATTTTTCCATCGCTTGCGCGAGCGCGCCTTTGCGTCCCAAAAATTTCACGCGCCATTCTTCGAGCGCGGCCTTGTCCCAGATCGGATCGAGTTCCGCGCGCGCGGTGTCGCGTAATTGATTAAGTTGGTCAAGCATAAGTTCCTTTCACCGCCAAGACGCCAAGAGCGCGAAGAATAAGAAAAATTTTTCTTTGCGCCTTTGCGGTTAGATCTAGTCTGTGTACTCGCGCAACTGTGGCACGAGCCACGCGGTTGCCATCACCGCGATCACGGTCGCGATTCCGCCGGTGATGACCGAAAGCGGCGCGCCGATCAGCGCGGCGACGAGTCCGGCTTCTAAATCGCCTAAGCGCGGGCCGCCCATAAAGAAAATCATATTCACGCCGGTCATTCGGCCGCGCAAATGATCCGGCGTCGCGAGTTGGCGCAACGTATTCCGCATGATCGTACTGATGGTGTCCGCCGCGCCCACAATCGCGAGAAAGAAAATCGAAAGCCAAAATAAATTCGACATGCCGTACAGCGTCGTCGCGATTCCGTACACGGCAACTGCCGTCAGCACTAATTTTCCTTTGCGCGCGATATTGCGCGCGACCGACATCGCCGCGCCCGCGATCACCGCGCCGACCGATTCCGCCGCATACAAAATTCCCAAACCCGCCGCGCCCACATGCAAAATTTCTTTCGCGAAAATCGGCAAGAGCGATGTCGCGGAAGAAAAAAATGTCGCGATAAAATCGAGCAGCATTGTCGCGAGAATCATTTTGGATTTGTGCACAAAGCGCACGCCTTCGGTGAGCGAATCGCGCGTAAACTTCACCGCGATAGAATGATTCTGCGTCGGCGCTTTGATGAGAAAGAGCGCGAGCAACATTCCTAAAAACGAAATTGCGTTGATGAGGTACACCATACCCACGCCGACGGTCGCTTCATTCTCCACACCGGCGAATCCGATCACAAAACCACCGACGGCTGGCCCCACCATTCCCGCAGTTTGATGAACGATATTGTTCAACGAAAGCGCGTTCGTCAAATTTTCTTTCGGAACCAAATTCGGCGTGAGCGATTGACGCGCCGGACCATCAAACGCCATCATCGCCGCCAACAGCGCGGCGATAACAAAAAGCGCGGGCACGGAAATCGTTTGCGAAAAAGTCAGCGCGCTCAAGAGCGTCGCGCCAATCATCAACCCGCTTTGCGTGACGAACAACACGCGCCGCCGATCGTGCGCGTCCGCAAACACGCCGCCAACCAGCGATAAAACGACAACGGGAATAAAACGCGCGAGACTAATCAACCCCAGCGCGAGCGGCGAATGCGTTAGCAAATAGACGTGGTAGTTGAGCGCCATCTGTTGCATCTGCGAACCCAACTGCGAGACGAGTTGGCCCGACCAAAGCAAACGATAATCGCGATATTGAAACGCCGGAAAACGCGCGGGAGTTGGCTGGATGGTTTCGGTTTGAGTGCTCATTTTTTTAAAAATATTTTGGACGCGGATTGTCGCGGAAAGAACAGATTGTGGAAAATCTTAATCTGATTTTTTCCGCGTTTCTTCGCGTCCTATCTCCATTCGCGTGCGTGACGGGCAAGCGCGCAAGACTGGGATATTCATAAAACCCTAATTCAATTTTGTAATCGCCGGGCGCGAGATCGCGCGGCAATTCTAGCGCGTACTCATCGCGCACAATCTCTCCCGCGTCCCAAAGCGAAGTGGGATAGGATCCGGCGAATGGTTGAGTGTCTATTTGCGCGCGAATGTTGCCGCGCACATCGAGCAAGTGAATAAAGACGGTATAGTTTTGGTCGGTTTTCGCGCGGCTCTGCCAATAAAGTTTGAATTGCAAAGTTTCTCCCGCCCGCGCCGAGTTGGAATTGATTGATAAATTCCGCAGAGAAAACATTTCACCAAATTTCGCGTTGACTGCGCGCGTCCGACTCAACTCGTCCTGCGATGGAGCAGACGGCGAAACTTTGAATGATTCAAGGTAGAGTTTGTCGGACAAGGATTGATCCGCGTTCGGCAAAACAGGCATGCGTCCCAAGCCAATGACATCCACGTCTAGTTCAACGCGATACAAACCGGGCGCGGCGTTCCCCGGCACCGCGATTTTCCAATCCACGCGCGCGATTCCTTCAGGCCAACGGTCGCCGGAATTCGCGCCGAAGAGTTCTCCGGTCGCAGCGGCGATTTCGTGATCGGAGCGATCGAGCAATCGCGTTGTGAGTTGTAAAGGGTAACGTCGCGGTTGCACTGCGCGCCAATAAAAAGTGAGTTGGATTGGTGCGCCTGCCAGCAATTTGGAATCGCTCGTATCATAACCAACCAAGTCAAGCCACTCACCGAGAAAACCAAAACGCGCGGACACGCGTTGCGCGGGTCCCATCGCGTGCGTTTTGTAAATTCCAATCGCGTGTCCCTTCTCAGCCACGCGCGCGATCGGAAAAAATTTCGAGAGAAAATCTTCGTAGCGTTCTGTCGCGCGGGATTGAAGCATGGGGATTAAATTGGAACCGGAATGCGTTCCGTAACCTGTGACGATGTACTCCCACCCATTTTTCTCGTACCAATCCGAAGACTGCGCCAACAAATCTTGAAACTCGGTCGCACTGTATTGGCGGCTCACGGACGGTCCGTACGATTCAATCGCGACCGTCGCGCCCGCCGGTAAATTTGCCTCAATCCAACGCCGCGCGCGAATGAGATTTGTGTTTGCGTCAATGGCATCATAGAGCAACATGCCCAAGACAAGCGCGGCGGAAATTGCGCCCGCCGCCACTAGTTTGCGCGCGAAATTTTTGATCTGCCACAGCGGAATCAATTGCCAAATCAAAATTCCAAGCAGTGTGAAATGCGCGAACAAATGCGGCACGAATCCTTGTTGCCACAAAAACGGCTCCAACTGAATCACAATCAAACCCATAACCGACCAAGCCACAATGACCGGGTGAAACTTGCTCCACGCCATCCAGATGAACAAGGGCAAAAGCAGAAAGACATAGTAATGATACCACATCACGTTCGTGACAAAGATACTGCCGATGCTCACAATGATAAACAGCGGCTCCCGTTGTTTAGACGCGAACGCGCAGATCCCACTCGCAACAAAAATGATCGCGATCCAAGCCAGCAACACGCGTTGAAAATCTATCCACGCGCCGGATTCAATCCATCCTTGCGCGTACAAAATCGAAACGAGTGACGAAGAATCTGATCCTGCCCAGCGCCGCGCGAGATTCTTCATCACATCAAGATAAATGGTTGGCGACTGCGACCCGAACAAAAAGTACGTTATCGCGTATGCGCCTGCCACAATGCCCAGTCCCCACGCGATTTCGCGAAAACGACGCTGGATCGCGAGAAAGACAAAGAAAACAACCGGAACCAACTTTGTAACAACCGCGACTGCTAACCCCAGCCCAGCCAAGGTCGGGAGTACATCAGAGTACGCGAACATCAGAAAGATGCCGAACGACGTGATGACATTAATCTGTCCCATGTGCAAGAGTTCAAACAGCGGCGCGAAACCAAATGCTAACGGGAACCACCACCAATAAATTTTCAATTTGATTTCATAGTGCCTTGCGATGCCTCTGACCATCCAAGCAAGCAGCACGAGATTCACCGCGCTAAAAACAGCCGAGCGCCAAAAACCTTCCGGCAGATAGAAAAAAGGCGCGGCGATCAAGAGCCCCGGCAAGGGATAGAGATATGCGGTCAGAATATTACTATACGCGTATGGATTCAATCCCTTCAATGCCTGGGCGTAGGCGTTCAAATAAGTATCGAGATCCTGCATGAGCGGTCCGGGAAACGCCAGATAAGTTTGGAGACCCAACGCAACATAGCCCGCCAAAACCAACGCAACCAAAACGCGCGTCAGTTTTGTGCACGCGATTTTCTCTGCGACCTGCATCGTTCGGTCTTGAAGACTCACTGCTTCACTCGATCATTTCCTCCGGCGGCATAAAAGTTCCATCTGCCGCGCGCCGCGCCGGTTGAATCGCGATGATCGCATCGCGGTTGAGCGCGCCGTAAATGTGCGGATATTTTTTCGCCGCATCGTCGTAGCGCCATTTCGCGCGGACGCGCGCGGTGTCAATCGTAAGATAATAAAATGGTTCGAGATGCGCGCGATAGTACGGGACGTAATCCGCGCGCGCATCTTGCGCGTCGAAATAAGATTGCGGAACGAGATGATAGGTGATGAACATTGCTTCAACAAAAAACTCCCGCCCCCAAAGGGACGAGAGCGAATTCTCGCGGTACCACCCTAGTTAGGAAATTGGGTGATTCGCACAATCCCAGTCACCTAATCACCGCATCACCAAACTTCCTCACTCGTTCTATTCGTCCCTAACGCCGGACGCGCGGCGCAGACTATTCGCGCGATCGTTTTCGCCTGCGCGGCTCGGAAGGGAATTTCGCCGTTGCGCGTTGCGAGAGGTTTCACCCGTTCCCTCTCTTCGCTTTCAACGCTCACGCGGCTACTGGTCTTCGTTATCGCCTTTACCTCTGCATTATCGCCAGAAAAAAAGAATTGTCAAAGCCGATTTTGTCGCGCGGCTCGCGCGGTTTTTTCGCGCGCGGGGTGTAACTTGACTTGGGGCGCGGTTACCAAAGATGGCTTGACGTATCCCAGTTGTGGAATTATAATCAGCACAATGACCGCGCAAATCCACGCTCGCGCCGAACTGATCGAACGACTGGCGCGCCGCGCCGAACAAGCCGGATGGAGCGCGCCCGCGATTTTATTTTTGGAAACGTACAAACCGCTCGCGTTTTTGGGCGCGCAATTTCTCTGGGCGACGCAACCCTTGCTCAATATTTGGTTCGCGTCCGATGATCTGCGCGCCATCGCGCAGCTGTTGGAAGATCGCGCGGCAGTCAATGAACTCATCGCCCGTTTGGAATCTCATGCCCCCGCGCGATCGTGAGCGCGCAGGAGTTGTCGTTTGGATGCCCTGATCAGTTTACTCCGCTCCACCATTGCCGGTGAGCAAGCGCGACAGTTGGCGCTCTTGCTCCTTTTTCTTCCCCTCTTTTTCTTTTCGTATTGGGCGATCAAACGCGGCGCGCATATTTCCTTGCGCGCAATTCCCGCGTACGACGCGCTCAAACGATTGCTCGCGCACGCGGCAGAAGCGGGTCAACCGATGCATCTCGCGCTTGGCACCGGCGGCATCGGCGATCAGTCCACCGCCGACACAATGGCGGGTCTCACGGTTTTGGAATATCTCGCCGAGCGCGCGGCAATTAGCGCGACCCCGCCGATTGTCACGATCGCAAATCCAACCGCGTTGCCGGTCGCGCAAGATTTTTTGCGCCGCGCGTATTCGCGGCAGGGCTATCCGGAAGAGTACGATCCCGCGCGCGCGCGTTTTATCGCGCCCAATCCGGCGCTCACCTCTGGCGGCGAAGCCATTGCGTACGGCGCCGGCGCGATGCGATTGCTCGCGCGGCATGGATTGATCGCGAATGTGATGATTGGCAGATTCGGCGATGAATTTTTGTTGTTGAGCGAAACCGGCGCGCAGAAAGGCATCACGCAAATTGGCGGCACAAGTTCCGAGCGCGTGTTGCCGTTCGTGCGCGCGACGGTGGATTATCCGCTCATCGGCGAAGAAATTTACGCGGGCGGCGCGTATTTATCTAACAAGCCCGGGCACATCAGCAGTTTGCTCGCGCAAGATTTGATGCGCGGATTATTGGTCGCCGGATTGATCCTCGCCGTCGTTTTGAAAACGCTGGGAGTCATACAATGAAGTGGTTGCCGACCGCGGTTGCAATTGGCGTGGGCTTGGTGACGCTCGCGGATTTTTTTTATCGGCATCCACTTTTGGATACGATTGGCACTGCGTTCCGCGAGTGGACAATTTTGTTGACCGCGTTCGCGCTGTTGCTCGGATTATTTAATTTATTGCACGTTCATTTTTTGCGCGTGGCGCGGCGCAATGAACCGAATCCCGGTTATAGTTTGGTCTTGCTCGCCACCGCGCTCGCGGTGACGGGAATTGGATTTTGGTTTGGCTTGCCGAGCGAGCCGATGACCTGGATTTTTTCGAATTTGTATCTACCGTTGCAAGGCGCGTTCTTTGCGCTCGTCGCGTTTTTCTTGGCGAGCGCGGCGTATCGCGCGTTGCGCGCGAATAGTTTCGCAACATTTTTGATGCTTGCCGCCGCGCTGATTGTTTTGATTGGTCAAATTCCGTTGACAAGCATCGCGACGCAAGCGAAGGATTGGATCTTGAGTGTGCCGAGCGAAGCGGGCGTGCGCGGCTTGTTGCTTGGCGTCGCGTTAGGTACGCTTGCTACCGGCGTGAGATTGCTCGTTGGAATTGACCGGCCGTATAGCGAATAAAATGATTTACTGCGCTCAATGCGGAACCCAAAACAAAGACGAAAATAAATTTTGCAGTCACTGCGGCGCGCGGCTCGCGCCACCGGCGGGTTTGATTTGCCCGATGTGCAGTACGCCGAATCCGGTTGACACGGTGTTCTGCAACAATTGCGGCGCGCGCGTCGTGCCGCTGATTGCCGGGGTTGATCGTCCCGCCGCGCCGCCGCCGATCAAAGGCTTGTCATTACCGACAAAAACTGCCGCGCCGCCCACACCCGCGCCGCGCGAGGATTCGGAAAATTGGCTCGCGAATTTGCGCGCGGCAACCCCGACGGATAATGAAGCTGAATCGGAAACAAAGTGGGCGCGCGATGAAAACGCGGACGCAGAGATCGCGTCTGATTCTGCAACGACGCGCGAGGATGATCCCGCGTGGATGCGCGATCTACGCCGCGCCGCATCGGACGCACCGGCGGATGAAGCAAATCAACGCGATGATTTTGATCAGCCGCGCGAAACGCGCGCGCGGAGCGATCAAGAAACTGCGCAGGCGGAAAGCGAAGCCGACGAACCAAGTTGGATCAAACGATTGCGCGAATCGGCACAGGCGCCCGAACCGGCACTTGATCGCGATGACCGCGCAATAAAAATGGAACGCGCGGAAACGCGCG
Source organism: Chloroflexota bacterium (assembly GCA_016200825.1). Lineage (GTDB taxonomy): Bacteria > Chloroflexota > Anaerolineae > UBA4142 > UBA4142 > JACQEA01. The sequence continues at coordinate 7,578 of JACQEA010000274.1, forward strand.
ACGATATTGTTGATCAAGACGCGTTGCCGGATTGGCTGCAAGCGGAGACGCCGCCGGAAAAAATTACGCCGGAACCGGAATTAGCCGATGCGCGCGCGCAAAATATCGCGCCACTGCGCGCGGAAGAGACAAGCGCGCCGCGCGCGGCAGAACCGGAAACGCGCGCGGGGGAAATGCCGGATTGGATGCGCATGGCGATGCCGGCGGAAAAGAAAGACGAGCCGCGTTTGGAACCGATCGCGCCGGAAGAAATTCCGTCGTGGGTCGCGCGCTTGAAACCAACCGACGCGCCGCCGATTATTTCCGGCGAATCCGAAGCCGCGGGTCCGCTCGCGGGCTTGCGCAGTCTCTTGCCGCTGGCGAACGCGATCGCGCAACCGCACGCTCCGGCGAAACCCGCGCCGACGCCAAATGGAAAAACAGGCGCGCAATTATTTCAAGCGATTCTCGCCGCGCCCGCGTCAACCGAAATCACCGCGCCGGAAATGAAACGCCGCGCGCCTGCGATGCAACCGATTTTATATTTATTGATCGCGCTCGCGGTGATCATTCCATTTTTCTTGCCAACCAATCTCGCGAGTTCGGGCTTGCGTCTTTCGGGAACGCCCGCCGCAGAATTTTACGACGCGATTCAAACTCTGCCCGCAAACGCGAATATATTGCTTGCGTTTGATTACGACGCGAGCGTTGCAGGCGAAATGGATTTGCTCGCGCGGGCGGTGACGCGGCAATTGATGCAAAGGCGCGCGAATATTATCGCGGTCAGCACACTGGATACAGGCCCTGCGCTCGCGCAAAGAATTTTGGAACCGGCTGCGCGCGAAAATAATTATCGTTACGGCGCAAATTATTTGAACGCGGGCTATCTGGCCGGAAACGAAGCGGGGCTCGCGCAAATCGCATCCATCGGTTTGCCAACGAACGCGCGCGATTATTTGCAGAATCAACTCGTCCGCCAAATTCAAATCGCGACGAATATCAAAAGCCCGCGCGATTTCGCGTTGGTCGTCGTGCTGGCGGGCACGGACGACGCGCTCAAGCTGTGGTTGGAACAAGTGCAAGCGCGCGCCAATCTGCGCGTCGCCGCGGCGACGAGCGCGGGCGTTGAACCCAAAGCGCGCGCGTATCGCGATGCAAAGCAAATTGTTGGCTTGGTGAGCGGGCTGATCGGCGCGGCGCAATACGAAGTGTTGACCGGACAACCGGGACAAGCGGTGGTGCGCGTGAACGCGCAGAGCGCGGCGCAAATTGTTCTTGTGTTGGCGATTGTAATCGGAAATTTTGCGTGGTTGATTTCGCGCGTGGGGAAAAAAATCTAACCACAAAGCACACAAAGAACACAAAGAAAAAAATCTTAAATCAAAAATCGAAAATCGAAAATGAGTGATCTCATCGGCGTTTGGGTCGGAGCGATTCTCACGCTCCTCGTGTTCAGTTATTTGCTTGGCGATTCGCCGCTCTTTCGCATCGCGCAGGCGATTTTTGTTGGCGTGGCGGTTGGGTACGCGGTCAACGTCGCGCTGTATTTAATTTTATTGCCGCGTTTGATCTATCCACTCATTGACAGTCCACAACAAAACTGGCATCTCTTTGTTCCACTCGCGCTCGGCATTTTGTTATTCGCGAAATTGCGCGCGGCGTGGTCGCCGCTGGGAAATATCAGCATCGCATTTTTGTTCGGCGTCGGCGGCGCGCTGGCGATTGGCGGCGCGCTCAGCGGCGCGTTCGTGCCGCAACTGAACGCGACGATTTTATCTTTATCGCCCGCGCAAAATTTGAATTCCGTAATTAGTAATTGGCTGTTGGTCATCGGGACGATTGGCGCGTTATTGTCGTTTCGATTTCTCGCGCAACCGCAACGCCCGCTCGCGCGCGCGTTTGAAACGCTTGCGCGCGGCTGGGGCGGATTGGGCCGCTGGTTCATTCTAATCGCGTTCGGCGCGATTTTTGCGGACACGGCAGTCGCGCGCGTGAGTGTGTTGATTGATCGCGTGTATTATTTATTGCACGATTGGTTGCAAATAGTCAGATAGTCGGATAGTCAAATAGACTTTATTCAGAATAAAAAATCTCACCGCAAAGACGCAAAGATGGAAACGTCATTGCGAGCGAAGCGAGGCAATTCCCAGATGCACTTGGAGATTGCTTCGTCGCAGAGTTTACAGTGAGCGAAGCGAATCTGCTCCTCGCAATGACGCTATCATGTTTTTCTTTGCGCGCTTGGCGTTCCGTTCGCGGAGTTTATACTGAGCGAAGCGAACGTACTCAGGACAGGCTTGGCGGTAAAAATTACACCTGCACTTGCCGCAGGTGCAAGTGTTTCGCATAAAGGCTAATAGTCAGTTGGTCAAACGAAATCCGAAATCCGAAATCTGAAATTCGAAATTTGAAAAATGGCTGACCCAGAACCATTAGAATCTTTTCTTGTCGCCGATTGCGGCCGCACCAACACTAAAGTTGGTTTGGTAGATCAAATCAACGGCGCCACGCGTTTCGTTGCCGCGGCGTTTGCGCCGACCACACTTGAACCGCCGACGGCGGATATTGGCGCGGGCATTCGGCGCGCGATTGAATTGTTGCAAGCGCGCACCGAACGAAAGTTTCTCAGCGACGATGATCAATTGGTGATTCCGGAACGCGCGAGCGGTCAGGGCGTGGATGGTTTTTGCGCGATCACGAGCGCGGCGTTGCCGTTGCGCGTCGCGATTGTGGGCTTGTCGCGCGAAGTGAGTGTGGCGAGCGCGGCGCGCGCGATTCAATCCACGTACGCCACAATCGACGCGACGCTCGCGCTGGACGAAACCGGCGGACGCTGGATTCAAATGCCCGCGCCCGCGCCGAACGGCAACAAAAAACAAATCGCGCCGATGATGGATCCGCAAGTGATCGCGGCGGAAACGCTTGCGCGCGCGAACGCGGACGTCATTGTTTTTGTCGGCGGCATTGACGGCGGCGCGACGACTGCGTTGTACGAAATCGCGAATCTGGTCGCGGTCACCGCGGCGGCGCAAGACGAAAGCACGCGCCCCGCGATTTTGTTTGCCGGCAATCGCGATGCGCGGCCGCAAATTGCCGCGCGCATCGGACAGATCGCGCAATTACGCGTGACGGACAATGTGCATCCCGCGCTCGAGCGCGAAAATCTCGCTCCGCTGCAACGCGAATTGGAAACGTTGTACGAAGAACGCCAACTCGCGCGCCTGCCGGGAATTGGCGCGCTGGGAAATTGGACGACGGCAAAAATTTTGCCGAGCGCGCGCGCGTTTGAAAACGTCGTGCGCTTTTTGGCGCGGCGCTATGGTTTGAATATTCTCGCCGCCGACATCGGCAGCGCTACGACGACGATCGCGCAGACGCGCGGCGACGCGTACACGCGCGTCGTCCGCGCGGATTTGGGAATTGGTTCTTCTCTGCAAGCGATGCTCGCGCGCGCGGGCACCCACGCGTTGATGCAATGGATTCCGTTGGAGATGGACGCGGATGATATGCTCGCCACGTGGTTGAATCACGCGATTCATCCCGGCGCAATTCCCGGGACGCGCGATGAATTTTTGTTGCTCCAAGCCGCGGCGCGCGTGGCGTTGACCAGCGCCGCGCGCAATGCCCAGCTTGACGCGCGCGCGGTGGATTTACTTTTGTTGACCGGCGGAATTTTTTCCAACAATTCTAATTTCGCGTCGCTCGCGTTGCTTGCGTTAGATGGATTGCAACCGAGCGGAATTTTTACGCTGGCAGTGGATCAGTTTGGACTTGCGCCCGCGTACGGCGCGCTCGCCGCGTTGAACGCGGCGGCGGCAGGGGACGTGATCGAACGCGATGGATTCACGACACTCGGTACCGTGATCGCGCCGCTATCGAATAATCGCGCGGGCGCGGTGGATGTCCGCATTCAAGTTCAGCCAACGAACGGCGGCGCGATGAATATTGAAGTGCCGCACGGATCGCTTGAAGTCATTCCATTGCCGGCCGGACAAAAAGCGGCGATTCAAGTCCGCGCAAGCGCGGGTGTATCGTTGGGCGCGGGACGCGGCAGTACGTTCAAAGCGGAAATCGAAGGCGGCGTGTTGGGTTTGATTGTCGACGCGCGCAGTCGGCCGATTCAATTGCCGGATCAACCGGAAAAACGGCGCGTCCAAGTTCAAGAATGGTTGTGGGATGTGGGCGCGTAGAAAAGGCAAATCCAAAATCCCAAAATCCCAAAATCCCAAAATCCCAAAATCCCAAATTTCCAATTTCCAATTTCCAATTTCTAATTTCTAATTTCTAATTTCTAATTTTCAATCCTCGATGATCCCGAATCTTGCTCAGACCAGAATTTTAGCACAGACGCGCATTCGCCGCGAACGCGTGCTGGCGACGCGCGGTGAAGTGGTCTCCGCGATTGGCGCGCGCGTCGATCCGATGGATGTGGTGGCGTTTTCAGAAAGTGGAAATGTGCGGCCGATTCCGCTGGCGCGTTAT
>JACQEA010000275.1 GCA_016200825.1 Chloroflexota bacterium
TTCAACTGGTCACTTTCAGAGATATAATGTGCGCGTGAATGAGATGCAAAGTATCGGAGTATTTGTTTTTGTTCCGTTCTGCAAAATCAAATGCACATATTGCGATTTCAATGTGTACGCGCATCTCGCGCGTCTGATGGACCCATACGCGGACGTGGTGGTGGAGGAGATTCAGAGGTCGCTTGTCATTCCGAGCGGCGAAGTCGCGAGGAATCTCGTTGCATCAATTGATAATGAGACCTCTCGCTCCGCTCGAGGTGACAAACGTCGCGCGCACAGCATTTATTTCGGCGGTGGAACGCCGTCCATCGTTCCTGCCGCGCAGATTGAAAAAATTCTGCGCGCGCTACGCGAAACTTTTGTTCTCGCACCCGACGCGGAAATTTCACTCGAAGCAAATCCTGCAACCGCGGACGAAGAAAAAATCCGCGCGTGGCGCGCGCTGGGCGTGAATCGTTTGAGTATCGGCGTCCAATCTTTTGACGACGCGACGCTCAAACGTTTGAATCGCGGACATACCGCCGCCGACGCTATCGCGATGTACGATCAAGCGCGCCGCGCGGGCTTTGATAATATTAGTTTTGATTTCATCTTTGGTTTGCCTTTGCAAACACTCGACGAATGGCGCGCGACGCTTGATCGCGCGTTAGAACTGCAACCCGAACATCTTTCACTGTACGGTTTGCGCGTCGAAGAAAAAACTGGATTAGAATTTCAAATCGCGCGCGGGGTTTATCCCACGCCCGACGATGACCTCGCCGCGGATATGTACGAAATGGCAGAGGAAATGTTGGAGGCGGCGGGGTACGCGCAGTACGAGATTTCGAATTGGGCGCGGCGCGTAGGGGCGAGGCATTCGCGAGACTTGGAAGCTAATTCGAATCAAGGTTGGAACGAGCAGGATGAGAAATTAATAGAACCGGATATGGCGAATGCCTCGCCCCTACAATCGCGTCACAATCTCACCTACTGGCTCAACCAACCCTATCTCGGTTTCGGCGCGGGCGCGCATTCATATTTCAACGGCGCGCGTTTTTCTAATTTGCTATCTCCAGTCGAGTACATCGAAAAAATTCAGCGCGGCGAAAGCGTGATCGCGACGCGCGAAGAAATCGCGCGCGAAATGGAAATGGCAGAGACGATGTTTTTAGGTTTGCGGTTAATGCGCGGAATTTCGTTGGAGCAATTTCGCGCGCGCTTTGGAATTGACGCGCGCGAACATTACGCGGATCAAGTGTTCTGGAGATTTTTGCCGTGATGCAGTAGGGGCGCGGCTTGCCCGCCCCTCAACGGAGCGACCGCGAGGGTCGTCCTTACACGAATGCGTTCAAGTAATAATGCCACAAGATTCGCGCCGCCACCGCGCGATACGGTTTCCATTTTTCCGCGATTTTTTCCACGCGCTTTGCCGACGGACGCGCGCGCAAGCGTTTTATTTTTTGCAACGCCGCGTCCAAGGCGAGATCGCCGCGCGGTAGAATATCCGGGCGTCCATTTTTGCGAGCGCGCGTAAATCTAAATTTTCCTCAACGATTCTCCGCGCGAGGTCGCGACCATACGCGGATTTCTGTCGGCTGAAACCAATTCGTTTGAGCGCCGCGTCGGTGAGGGTCAGAAAATTTTTGGGCGAGAGCAGTGAGATCGTCGCGCGCAATTTTTTGTATGCGGCGCGCGCAGATGCGAGCGACACTTGTTGTTCCAAAATAATATGCACCAGCGTTCCAAATCCCGGCGGACGCGTCCAAAACGGCGGCGCACCAAATTGCGTGACGATGCGCGCGAGATCACGATCGCGGCGGCAGAGAATTTTCAATGCGTGAATAAAAGATTGTCGGTCGAGCGAAATAGAATTCAACGTCTGCCCGCGCAAAAATTTTCTAGCCTTCATAAAACAATTCCCAATCCAAGCGCGATGATCACACCATTGCCCAGAATAGCCGTCGCCGTTTGGGCGCGCGGTGAAAATTTTTTGCGCGCCAACGCGCCGAGCGCGGCGAGAAATGTTTGCCACCCTAGCGACGCGAGTACGACGCCCACAACGAATAGCGCGCGATCAAACGTGGGGACGGGCTCGCCCGCGCTTTTGCCCAAGATCAGCGCGGCAAAATACGCGATCGTCGCGGGATTGAGCAACGTGAGCGCGAGAAATTGAGCGTATGTTCCCATGAATGTGCGACGCGCGTCGGACTTGCGTCGCGCGTTTTGCGCCGATAAACCGCGCGCGCGCCACAACCCGCGCGCGCCGAGCGCGATGAGAACCATCGCGCTGAGGATGCGCAGCGGAACCGCGAAAGGCGCGATCACATCAGCTAAAAGTTGACCCGCGAGCGCGGCGAGGGTCGCGAAGAAAAAATCGGCGGACGCCGCGCCCGCACCCGCGCAAAAGGCAATCCAAAATCCGCGTTGCATCCCCGCGTCCAAAATCAAAATCGCGATTGCCCCAACCGGAATCGCGATTCCCAAACCTGCGGATACACCGTCCAAAAACGGAATCACCGAATCCTCCGCGTCATCATTCGCGCCAGTTCGCGGATTTGATTGATCGCATCATTCTGGATTCCCGTCCGATTGAGCGCGTCTTCCGCCGCGACGCGAAATTCATCCGCGCGATTTTGCGCGTGGGCGCGCGCGTTGAGCGCGTCGAGAATCTCAAGCACGCGCACCGCATCGGTCGCATCGAGCGCGGGTTTTGCATAAATCGCGCGCA
>JACQEA010000257.1 GCA_016200825.1 Chloroflexota bacterium
AGATGTGTCGCAGGAACACAACTCGGCACCATCACGTAACAACTGAACGGCGTGTACTTTGCCGCTTCGATCATATAGCGAATGCCTTCGACGCCAAACACATTCGCGATTTCGTGCGGGTCAATGATGACGGAGGTGGTACCGTGCGGCACGACCGCGCGCGCGAATTCGTACGGCGGCACCATCGCAGATTCAATATGCACATGCGCATCAATAAAACCGGGACAAACGTGCGCGCCGCGCAAATCCATTACGCGCTGCGCGGGATAATCGCCCAAGCCGACGACGCGCGAATGTGTGATCGCGATGCTCGTCTCTTCGATTTCGCCGGAGAAAACATTGACGACGCGCGCGTTTTTCAGCAGCAGTTCTGCCGGCTCTTCCCCGCGCGCGACTTTGATGAGGTGGGAGATTTCCATTTTTATATTTCCCTTTAATAAAGCCTCAGATTGAATTCACACCAAACGTGGGCACATGCGAAGTTTCATTCCAATCATTTTTCTGAATCCCGCCGTTTATCTAGCCAAAGGAATAAAGCTTCCATCGAGTCCCACCATTTCTCCAACATGGTAAGATCGACTGTACGAATTATCCCTTTGTCATCGCGGAAAACATCCTCACCTCTATGTGCAACCTTATTGCGACATCGAAATAAAAAATCAATGTTACGAAAATCCTTTGGGTAAATATCTTTGAAACTCTCTCCAAAAGATTGCTTCGCTACGCCATCAATCAACTCTGTAACACGAACATTGACGCGTCCGCTATCCTCCAAGTACTCGTACGCCGTGCCCGCTGTAGTCGACTTTCCAAAAAACATCTGTTTAGTGGAAATCTCACAAGCGATAGCCATTTCCAATATTGCCCTCCGAAAATTACCTTCGAAGATAGCAGTCTGAGCATCAGACCGAATCTCTTCCCTGAGGTCAGCTACCACTCCCATTTGCAAAGCCTGCTGCAATTCCGAATCGTAATGATCAGTGAACTCCTTTGAACCAAACGGTGATGTTGTCAAACCAGGTATCGCTCGCAATACGAGATGAGTGATTCCGTGTTTAAACTGTTGACCTAATTCATCAAACCACTCTGGATTTTGAAAATCATCTTCGCTGGGATTGAATTCTCGCAAAAGAGGATGATTAAGCTTGTATTTAAAGAAACGGACCGTTTTATTTGCTATTGCAAGTGCCGCCTCTTTATATTTGGGCAGACGCTCTTCAAAATAAGATTGACTTGGAGAATAATCCTTGATTCCTTCCTCCGTAATTCTGATCGGCGGCGGTTCCAAAGATTCCATCCGGCTTACTTTTATTATTATTCTCGATATGAGAAAAGAGAAGTGTTCTTTATTTGCACTCTTCCTTCTTCTATCCAAAAGAGGCACTAATGATAATCCAATATCAAAATCATCGAGCCGAGTATTGTAACTGAGTTCGTCACTCTCTGCACGGTTCACTATCAAGTAATGCGGAAGTTTAACATCAAATTTGGCGACTAAGTGTTGCATTTATTTATTCCATCAATTTTGAGGATGAAAAGCTTCACCATTATTGAAATTTGTCTCGATCTCATCTAGCCACCGCCCTGTGCGCCAACCCCCCTCGCTATCTGATTATGCTTCTGGCTCACAAACAACTCAACTCACTGCAGCAATAATTCCAGCGGGGGAAAACGTACGCTTACAATTCGCTCAAGATTTTCTGAATTGCTTCTTTCAAATGCTTCCTCCGAAAATCTTGAGAGAGTTTGCGCGCAGATTCGCCAATGATTTCTATTTGCATTATCACCGCGTCTTGACGCATCCTTTCTTCAAGGAATGTCTCGTATGTTACGCCCTGCAAATATTCCTGGACTTGTGCAATCGAATCAAGAATCTCTCTCAAATAAACGGTATCATCCTTTATCATAGATGATCACCATTTCCTTTTCCACATAAGGACGAATGTATTTACTCAAGCCCGCATTTGAGACAAGATCAACTTTTCTGCCCAAGCGTTTCTCTAACTCTTCTTCCAGTTCAACCCATTTGAAGAGACCTAGAGGTTTTCGGCGCGGCTCTTCAAAGTCTACGAGAATATCAATATCACTCTCTCGTTTTTGTTCACCGCGCACAACTGAGCCGAATAACGCGATCCACTCGACACCGTACGGTTCGAGCAGCGGTAATATCTCTGCGCGTAATTCGGAAAAATTCTTGCGCGAGCCATTTCGTTTCTTTCCATTACGCGATATTTTCTTGGCTAATCTTCTAACCTTCATCTTGTTCTCGCCCTCTCCACCATCTCGCGCGCAATCTTATTGTGCCGCTCAATCACGCGCGGCAACTCCACCGTCAACAAATTCCCATGTTCAACAATTACGCGCCCATTGATGACCGACAAATCTACGCGCGGCGGCGCGCAAAAAATAATTGCGGCGACCGGATCGTGCAACGCGCCGGCAAATTCCAAGCGATTCAGATTGATGCCGATAAAATCCGCGGCTTTGCCTTTTTCGAGCGCGCCGATGTCATCCCGATTCAGCACGCGCGCGCCGCCGCGCGTACCCAACTCTATCGCTTGGCGCGCGGTCAGCGCGCAAGGATCACCTTGCACGCGTTGCAACAGCATCGCTTGGCGCGCTTCGGCGAGCATGTGCGATGAATCATTCGACGCGGAGCCGTCCACGCCCAAACCCACTTTCACATTTGCTTTCATCATTTTGACAATCGGCGCGATGCCAGACGCGAGCCGCATGTTCGATGTCGGACAATGCGCGACGCCGGTGCTGGTGCGCGCGTAACGCGCGATCTCCGCGTCACTGCAATGCACGCTGTGCGCGAACCAAACATCGTTGCCGAGCCATTCCAAATGTTCGGCGTAATCCACCGGCCGCTTGCCAAATTTTTCCAGACAAAACTTTTCTTCGTCGAGTGTTTCCGCGAGGTGCGTATGCATATTTACTTTGTATGAACGCGCCAAGCGCGCGGATTCGCGCATCAGGTCGGGCGTGACGGAAAAAGGCGAGCAAGGCGCGAGCGCGACGCGGCACATCGAGTACGGCGCGGGATCGTGAAATTGTTCGATCACGCGGCGCGAATCGCGCAAAATATTTTCTGCCGAATCGCAGACGCGGTCGGGCGGGAGTCCGCCTTGCGATTCGCCGAGCGACATCGAACCGCGCGTCGGGTGAAAGCGTATGCCGATTTCACGCGCGGCGCGAATTTCGTCGTCGAGTGTGCATCCGTTTGGAAAAAGATACAAATGATCCGCGGCGGTCGTGCATCCGCTCAAAATTAATTCCGCCAGACCAATCAGCGCGCTCGTGTACACCGCGTCGGGTGTGAGTTCCGCCCAAATGGGATAAAGTGTTTTGAGCCAATTGAAAAGATTCGCGTTTTGCGCGGCGAGAATCGCGCGCGTGAGGGTTTGATAGAGGTGATGGTGTGTGTTGACGAGACCGGGCAGAATGATCATCCCGCGCGCGTCAATTACGCGGTCGGCGGTTTGTGGTAAATTGTTTGTCGCGCCGACCTGTTCAATAACATTGTCGCGAACATAGAGCGCGCCGTCGCGAATTTCGCGGCGCGCGTCGTCCATCGTCACAAGCACGTCGGCGTGTTTCAGTAAAAGTGTCGGCATCGAGTCGCTGGAGCGAACTCAGCTAGGAGATGTATGCAAAATTTTCGTGCAGAATTTTAGAACATATGGCAGACAAGCTTTTCATCCAAACCAACGCGAATAATTTTTTGCATGCACGCCCGCGTCTTTTTCAAAGTCAAACGCTCAAGAAGAAAATTCGTTGTCAATAATCTTGGCGACTTGGTCTCGTAATTTCGGCACATCCTCTGTCGCCGTTGTCCAAACAATATTCCAGTCAACCGAAAAATATGAATGCACGGCGACGTTGCGGAATCCAATGATATCTGCCCACTCAATTTCAGAATGCCGATCACGAAATTCTTTTGACAAGTGAGATGCCGCTTCGCCGATGACCGTTAACTTGTGCAGAACCGCGCTACGCAGTAGATCGTCAACAAAAGTATCTTTATTTGCTTGCGCCAGAAAATGATCAATTGCATCTGCGGCTTCAATGATATCAGCCAGATACAATTCTTCACGGCGCATAGATAACCTTGGCATTTTCGAGGACTGCACTACGAATCCTGGGTTTCAGTCCTCCCTTCGGTACTAAATCGACTTGACGATGAAGCATCGTTGAGAGTTCGCGTTGCATTCGCATGAGCGTGATGAAACTCACGCGCGCGTGAGGATCGAACTCAACCAGCAAATCAACATCACTATTCGGCTTGAAATCATTGCGCAGTGCCGAGCCAAACAAGGCAAGTTCGCGCACTCCATATCGCCGACATAATTGCTCAATGGCTTTGTATGGCAAACGGACTCGCGCTAGTTTATTTTTCTTTGTGATCGCTCGGGTTGTCAGCGCCACTAGGTGCCTCCAAAAAGATTATAACATACGCCCAACGGGTTGGCAACCAATTTGAAAACAGTTATAATTTCAGCCATGAATTCTGAACAACACGCGCGGTACGCGCGGCAAATTATTTTCGCGCCGCTCGGCGCGGCGGGACAGGAAAAATTGCTTGCCGCGCGCGTCGTCATTGTCGGTTGCGGCGCGAACGGCACCGTGATCGCGAATACGCTCGCGCGCGCGGGCGTGGGAACGCTGGTAATCGCGGATCGCGATTTTGTCGAGCTGAATAATTTGCAACGCCAAGTTTTGTTCGACGAAGCGGATGTCACGCGGCGCGTGCCCAAAGCGATTGCGGCGGCAGAAAAATTACGCCAGATCAATTCGACGATCACGGTTGAAGGGATTGTGACGGATGTGAACGCGGAAAATATCGAAGAGTTGATTGCGGGCGCGACGGTGGTGTGCGATGGCACGGATAATTTTGCGACGCGCTTTCTCATCAACGACGCGTGCGTGAAAAATAATATCGCGTGGGTGTACGGCGGCGCGGTGGGAAGCACCGGCATGAGCATGACGATCGTCCCGCGCGTGTCCGCGTGTTTGCGTTGTGTCTTTCACAACGAGCCGCCGCCCGGCACGTTGCCAACGTGCGACACCGCGGGCGTGATCGCGCCGATTGTGAATATCATCGCGTCGATTG
>JACQEA010000258.1 GCA_016200825.1 Chloroflexota bacterium
ACGGATTTCAATCGAGCGGTGAAACAAAAATCTGCGACCGCAACGCAACTGTTGATGGAATCCAATGGCGCGTCCGCGGCGCGCTTGCCCTTTGATGAAGAAATCGTAGATCATCTCTCACGCGCGTACGGCGCGAATGCCACGCGCGTCGCGGAAATCGCGCGCGCGAATTCGGGCGCATCGCGCTTGATCGCGGCGTTGCCGTACGTGTGGGCCGAAGTGGATTACGCGTTGGAAAATGAAATGGTCGTTACGCTCGCGGATTTTCTCGCGCGGCGCACGCACATTTTGAACGAAGACCGCGATCATGGAATTGAAATCGCGCCGCAGGTTGCCGCGCGCCTTGCGCAAAAATTAAATTGGGACGCGACGCGCGTCCAGCAAGAATTGCGCGCGTATCAAGACCAAATCGAACTCGCGAAATAAAAAATCTCACCGCTAAGACGCAAAGATGGAAACGTCATTGCGAGCGAAGCGAGGCAATCCCCAGATGCACTTGGAGATTGCTTCGTCGCAGACAACGCTCCTCGCAATGACGCTATCATTTTTTTCTTTGCGCCCTTGGCGTCCCATTCGCGGAGTTTATACTGAGCGAAGCGAACGTACTCAGGGCATGCTTTGCGGTAAAAATTACACCTGCACTTGCCGCAGGTGCAAGTGTTTCGCATAAAGTCTAATAGACCTTATCCGAAATAAAAAAATTGCCCACGAAATCCACTAAAAATCACGAATGGTCTGACGGAATTTTTTTGTGTCCATTCGTGTGTTTCGTGGATACCTAGCAACAGGTTTGCAAAAAGTTGGGGTTTGTCTTGAAGCAAATGGACGGCGGAACGATCGGTGCAGTTCTTGAAATGGGAGAGGGGTAAAACGGATTGAGCGTAGACGAAAAAATATTTTCGGCGAGCGCGCGCAATAATTTACGCGCGCTCGCGGCGAAAGGATTTTTACTTGGCGCGAATAACAGTATCTATAATGTCATCTGGCAACCGTACGCGCTCGCGTTGGGCGCAACTGTTCCTGTGCTGGGTGTGCTCGCGAGCATTGGCGGATGGTTCGGGCTCATCACAAATTTTGTGCAACCGCTGGGTGGTTGGATCGCCGATCGCATTGGGCGTAAACCGGTGATGATTCTTGCGGGCGTTTTTAGCGCGCTCGCGTTTTTTATGTTCGCGCTCGCAGGACCGTTGAGTTTGCTTCCGCTAATTTTTGTCGGCGTGATCTTGCTCGCGATTTCCGCGCTGGGGATCCCGGCGTCCGCATCCTTGGTTGCCGAATCCGCGCATCATGAAAAACAAGCGAGCGCGTTCAGTACGATGCAAGTCGCGGTGATGTTGCCCGGAATTATTGCGCCGACGCTCGGCGGTTTTCTCGCCGACCGATTTGGTCACGCGGCAATTTTTCCCGCGCTGATCGCGATTGAACTCGCGGCGATGCTCGTCATTTGGCGAAAAATAACTGAAACGCGCGCGGTCAATCGCAACGCGTTGAATCGCGGCGCGGCATGGCGAATGATTACGCGCGCGTTCGTGCCGCCGCGCGGCTTGCGCGGTTTTTTTCTCGCGGTGGCAATGGATTCTTTTTTTTGGGGCATCGGTTGGGGTTTGTTGTACGGCATGTTGGTGGATAATTTGCATTTCACCACGCAACAATTAGGAATCATGTCCAGCATGAGCGCGATTTCTTGGACGACAACGCAATTACCGATCGGTCGCTATTTGGATCGACGCGGCGCGCGCTGGATGCTAATTATTTCCCAATCGCTCGGAATTCCATTGATCCTTATTTGGATGACCCAGAGCCGCTTTGAAATTTTTGCGCTCGCTCAACTGTTGTTTGGCTTGAGCGCGTCGACGTGGGCGCCCGTGATCAATCTGCATCTCGCGCGCGTCCTCGCGGAAAATGAACGCGCGGAAACATTCGGCCGCTTGAATGCGTTTCGCGGCTTGATCGGATTTCCAGCCGGCGCGATCGGCGGATTGTTGTACGCGTTTGGCGGAATGACGTTGCCATTATTGGTAAATTTGATCGGCATTGTCTTGATTGTAATCGTTCTGTCATTTTGGGTGCGTGATCCGATTATGGAACGCGCCTAGAATTGCAATTTGATTTGGATTACGTCCAACATTCCTAGTTGATTATCGTCGTTCGCTTTGATATAATCAGTGGAGCATGAAGAACGAGTTGGAGAGTGGGCAAAGCCTTACGCTTGATGCGCGATGGCACGAAAGCGCGATCTATAGTTTGCGCGACGGATTAATTCTGTTCGATCAAGATCACCGCGTCGCGCTGTGGAATCCGCGCGCCGAAGAAATTTTCAAACGCCGCGCATCTGAAACGATTGGCGCAGATGCAGACCAAGTGTGGGAATGGATTGGCGCGCACGCGATCAATTCGGATTCGGCGCGCGCGCAACTCACCCGCGCGCTAAAAGCAGATGTGCCGTCCAACATTGAACTAGAATTGGATGCGCCGCATCGCTATATCTCGGCGCGATTTTTTGCGCTCACTCTGCCGTACGATTCAAACTTTGGCGTGGGCGTTCTCGTGCGCGACATTACGCGCGAACGCGAAGCCGACGCGATGAAATCGCAACTTCTTTCCACCGTTTCACACGAACTGCGCACACCGCTCGCGTCGATCAAAGGTTTTGCGACGACGCTGCTGCGCCAAGATGTCAAGTGGGACGAAAAAACTCAGCGCGATTTTTTGCGCATTATCGAAGAAGAGACGGATCGGCTGACCGAGATCATTGATCATCTGCTCGACATGTCGCAAATTGAAGCGGGCGCGTTGAGAATCGCGAAAGAGCCGATGCAACTTCGCGCGTTGATCCGCGAAGTGGTAGATGAAATGCGGATGCGGACCGAAGCGCATTGGTTTGTGATGGATTTGCCCGCCGAGTTGCCGCGCATTTTCGCCGACCCGCGCCGGGTTCGCCAAGTCTTGCATAATTTAATCGAGAACGCGATCAAGTACACGCAAGGCGGACAAATTTCGGTGGGCTGTGAAATTGAAAAAGATCAAGTTGTGGTCAGCATCTCCGATCAGGGTGATGGCATTCCGTCCGAATTTACCGAGAAAATTTTCGAACGCTTTTTTCAAATGGATGGCAAATCCACACGACGAGTTGGCGGCGCAGGATTAGGTCTTTCCATTTCGCGCGGAATCGTTGAAGCGCATGGCGGCAGAATTTGGGTCGAAAGCAAACTTGGTCTTGGAAGCACGTTTCGTTTTGCGTTGCCTATCGCTGCCACATCGGCAAGCGAATAACGCGCGATCAGTATCGAGAAAAGTTTTTTCAGCGTAGTCAGAGCGGAGCAAATTGAAATGAGTAATTCTTTTTCCGTAACTTTTTGGGGCGTGCGCGGTAGTTTTCCCACGCCGGGTGCGCAAACCGCGCGGATTGGGGGTAATACGCCATGCGTGTTAGTGCAAGCCGGAAATCATCAGATTATTCTGGATGCAGGTACAGGCATAATTGGTTTGGGACGCGCGCTCGTCGCGGAGCATCGCAAAACCGGCGCGCCGATGAATCTTACGCTATTGTTCACGCACACGCATCACGATCATACGCAAGGGTTTCCATTTTTCATTCCCACGCATTTTTCCGCGACCCACATCAATATTTTCGGTCCGCGTTCCCTTTCGCAAGACCTAGAAGAAGTGATCGCGCGTTCAATGCTTCCGCCGGTCTTTCCGATCACGCTGGATGAATTGGCGTGTGAACGGCGCATCAGCAATCTAAATGAAGGCGAGATGGTGATTTTTGATCCCGACCAAGACCAGCCGCAGATTTTGCGAGCGCATCGCGAATCTAAAATCGAAGCGCCTGAAACAATTCGCGTGCGCTTCCTGCGCTCTTTTTCTCATCCGCAAGGAGTTCTGATTTATCGGATTGATTACAACAATCAAGCATTAATTTTTGCGACGGACACGGAAGGCTATATCGGCGGCGATCAGCGCGTGATCAATTTTTCCAAAGGCGCGAATTTACTCATTCACGACGCGCAATATACGGATGAAGAGTACGCGCATTCCACCGCGCCCAAGCAAGGGTGGGGGCACAGCACGTGGAAAATGGCGCTCGAGGTTGCCCGCGCCGCGAATGTAAAGCAACTCGCGTTGTTTCATCACGAACCAATGCACGACGACGACGCGCTCGAGAAAATCGAAAAGCAAGCCCAAAAAGAATTCGCCGCCGTATTTCTCGCGCGCGAAGGAATGCAAATCAATCTCGCGTAATCATCGCGCAATGTCCGGCGAAATTGTGGGCTTGGACTGGGCGCGCGCGAATCGCGATTCCGTGTTATAATCATTTCACTCGGTCCAGATTTCGGACACGCAAGAGGAACTTATGGCTCGCATATTAATTGTTGACGACAACGGCGCATCGCGACTTGCGCTCACGGAACAACTTGCCGCGGCGGGATATGAAACTTTGGAATCCAGCGATGGGTTAGAAGCGTTGCGCGTGGTCGCGCGCGAAAAACCAGATGTCGTCATGGTGGAAGTGTTAATGCCCAAGCTGGACGGTTTTTCCTTCTGCCGTCAATTGAAAAGCGATCCGGTTAGCGCGTCCATTCCAGTTGTGCTTCTCACCCGTACGCCGCCGAGCCGTGAAGATGAATCTTTTGCGTTGACTGTTGGCGCGGAACATTATTTGATCAAACCGGTGCAGAACGAAGTTCTGCTGAAC
Source organism: Chloroflexota bacterium (assembly GCA_016200825.1). GTDB lineage: Bacteria > Chloroflexota > Anaerolineae > UBA4142 > UBA4142 > JACQEA01. The sequence goes on from JACQEA010000258.1 coordinate 4,700, forward strand.
TTGATCGGACGATTGACGCTCCGTTCGCGCGTGCTTCCGCTCGCGGTGCAAAACGAAACGGATTATTTACGCGGCTATGTTTCGCGCTTGCGTCAGCAAATCCGCGAGAAATCAAAAGAAATCGAACAAGCGCGCTTGCAGGCGGAACAAACGCGCAGTGAAGTCGCGCAAGCGCGTTCGGATTGGCTCAAAGGCGAATTTGATGAACTGAATCGGCAATTGCAACGCGCGCGCAATCGGTTAGAAGAATTGCAATCGCGCGCGGTCACGACGACGCGTTTGCGGATGAACGCGGACGTGATGAACGATATGCGCGGCATGTTGTCGCTGATCGTCCGCTCGAGCGATTTGTTATTGCGCGGCGTTCACGGCGCTCTGCCCGAACCGCAAGCAGAACGGCTTTTAATTATTCGCGAAAGCGCGCGCCGAGTTCTGGAAATTTTAAATGCAGTTGAAATTCCCGGCGTGAATACAGGCGCTTCTAAAAGACTGAAAAGTCAAGGTGCGGCATAAAAAAATCTCCCGCAAAAAAAATGCGGGAGATTTTTTTGTAGAGCGCGGGCGCATCATTCTCAACGCGGAAACAAAATAAAGATCGCCACCCACAACGCGGCGAGCAACACCCACAACGCCGGATTATTTTCTACGACCGCGCCAACATTCCGCACCCAGGCGGCAATGCGATAACCGCCCCCCAGCGCCGGTCGCATTAACCAATCCAAATCAAACGCGCGCGCGGCAACGCGCAAAAATTGATCGCCGCGCGCGGGCACGGCGAATGTAGATCGCGCTAAAAAAAATCCAGCCACCAACGGCGCAAACAACAACGCGAATCCCGCGATCACTCCCGCGATATCATTTGATCGCACGACGCGATCCAGCGCGATTTCCGCCGCTGCCGCGCTTGATTCGCCGAGCGCGGCGGTGATGTAAAGCGGAAACACGATCAGCCCCACAAATAAAATCGCGCTGAACGCGAGCAACAAGTACTCACTGGCGCTGGGCGCGCGGCGTTGTGTGCCTTGAATCCCGCGCTCGAAATTCCACAGCGCGCTGAAGATCGGCACACTCGCGATTCGCCATTTGAGCGCCATCTCGAACAATATCAGCGCGAAAATATTTCCCAACACCAACCATACGCTGAACGCGGGCGCGGCATCGCCCGTCCACGCGATTAGCGGAAGCATCACGAATGGAAACGCGATGATCACACTTACCGCGCGACTCGGTTCCTCCGCGTTTCTCAACCAGACCGCGATTGCAATCAACGCAAAAATCGCGAGCGGCGCGATCAATGTTTGATGGATGAAATCGTTTGGTCTCCAATGCATCCATAAACTGGATGCCGCGACTAGCGGCGCGCCCCGCGCGATCCACAAATCGCGCGAGGATTCGCCGCGATGCAAAGTCACCCACTGAAATGGAAATAATCCGAGTCGTCCCCATAAACCTAACGCGATGAGCAACGTGCCTTCGGCGCGAAGCTGCGCGCTGACCAAAACTGCACCGGCAAAATAAATCAGCGCGGCGATTTGACTCGTCGCGAAAAAACGCAACGCGGTCTCGTCTTCAATTTGCCGCGCAATGCGCCACGCGCCCATTCCCAGATCGAGCGCGACCCACGCGCTATAAATCGCGAAGGGTGACGCGGCGGTCGTCAATAATGTTGCCGCGCTCAGAACGAAAAATGGAAACGGATCCAAAGAGACAGAAGAATTCAACGGCGTCAAAATCAAAAGCGGAACGAACAAGGCGAGCAAAAGCAAAAACGCGACGCCATCCATTTCGAACGCGAAGGAAAACGCGGCGGCTTGCCAATCAAACAAAATTATTTCGCGCGCGCCCATCACGCGATTCAAAATGATGAGCGCGATTTCGATGCTGGCGAGCGCGAGGATAAATCCGCCGCGTCGTTGCGGCATCAGGCGCGGCGCGAGCACGCGTAATAAACTCGCGGCGAGCGCAGGAAAAATAAAAACCAGTCCCAGTAACCCATCGGGCACAAGCGATACTCCAACGCGCGTGAATGTCTTGCGATTCTATCACACCCGCGTGTCCACACCAAACGAATTGACGGTGATTCTCATTCCAAATATACTTTTGGAATGAACTCGAATGAGC
>JACQEA010000017.1 GCA_016200825.1 Chloroflexota bacterium
ATCGAGCGGCACGCGCCAATCAATTCCGATCACACTCCCGCCCGCCTCTTTCATCAATTCAAGCAGCGTTGCCGTTCCCGTACCGAAATGAATTCGCGGAACATTCGTCGGCGCGAGCGCATCGAAAATTTTTTTCGAGTACGGCAAAACGAATTCGCGATAATCGCGCGGACTCACCGCGCCGATCCACGAATCAAACAACTGCACCGCTTGCGCGCCCGCGCGAATCTGCGCGAGCAGGTACGCGCTGATCGTGTCAGCCAGTTTATCCATCAGCGTGTGCCACGCGAGTGGATCGCAGTGCATCAGTTTTTTTGTCAGCAACAAATCGCGCGAGGGTTTGCCTTCCACGATGTAACTCGCGAGCGTGAATGGCGCGCCCGCGAATCCGATCAGCGGTACATTTAGTTCGCGGCGCAATATTCGAATCGCTTCCATCACGAACGGCACATCGGCTTCTGGCTCGATCACGCGCAGCGCGCTCGCGCCGCGCAAATCGCGCACGGGATTCGCGACCACAGGTCCGACCGATTCAACAATTTTGAAATCAATTCCCATCGCGGCGAGTGGGATCATGATATCCGAAAACAAAATCGCCGCGTCGAAATCGAAACGGCGTAATGGCTGCAATGTGACCTCCGCCGCGAGTTCGGGCGTGCGGCACATCATCAGCATATCGTATTTTTCGCGCAGCGCGCGATATTCTGGCAGATAACGTCCCGCTTGGCGCATCAACCAAATCGGCGTACGGTCAACGGGTTCGCGACGACAGGCGCGAAGAAAAGTATCATTCATGAAAAAAAATTTTCACCGCAGAGAACACAGAGGACGCGGAGTTTGTTGTGTCATTGCGAGCACATTCGCTTCGCTCAGTGTAAACCATGTGGTGAGCGAAGCGAATCCATCCGCGAAGCAATCCCCTAATTGCACTTCGGAGATTTTTCTCTGTGCCCTCCGTGATAATTTTCTCATCCCGCCACCAACAGCATCGCAAGATACAAAACGATCAAACCCAGGACGACGTTCGCGTTGCCGAGAAAGCGCGCGGCTTGCCACCAGCGCGATTTGAAACCAACGTCGGGCGGAATTTGCGCGGCGCGGGGACCAACGAAAAAATCGTGCAATGCTTTGATCGCAATCATCGCGGCGACACTGACGAGTTTCCAAATCAGAATCGAATGCGCGCCGAGGAATCGAAGCAAATCATCGAACGCATACAAGAAATACAAATTGCCGATGCCTGTGACGACGAGAACGCCCACCGCGACCCAGCTGATATCGCGAAAACGAATGCCGAGCGCGCGCAGCATGGGCGCGGAATTGGGAAGGTTCAATCGCCGCAAAAAAGGAACGATCATCGCGAGAAATAAAATTCCGCCCACCCAGACGACGGCGGCGACGAGGTGAATGAAGAGAATGATGTTACGCATTTTGTGTCATTCTGAGCAAAGCGAAGAATCTTGTTGTTCGAAATGAAGATTTGACTGCGCTTGCGACAACAAGACCCTTCACTTCGTTCAGGGTGACAACGCTCATTTATCCTAACAGCGTGAGTGTTTGCTCGAGCGGGCGATAGACGCAAGTAAAGATCGGCGTATCGCGCAACGTGTATCGCCGTGCTTCAGTATCGCGCAATGCGATCACGAGTTGCTGAAACGTTTCGAGTTCATCCGTCTCGTACGAAACTATAAACTCTTGATCGTCAAGCCCCGTCGAATACACCAGCACTTGACGCACACTGGGATATTCATGACCGACGCGAATGTGTTCATTCATCATTCCTTGCCGCGCTTCCTTGCTCATCAAATACCATTCGGTCGTTTTCGAAAACGGATAGACGATCAAAAATTTCTGCCGTTCTTTTTCGTAAATCGCTTGCTCTTGCGTGTCCTGCCGCTTCACATACGTCGAGGGACGAGTTCAGGCGATTCGCTCATCCGCCACAAAAATAAATCCGCGTCCGATTTCATCCCGAGCGTACTGTACGCGAACGTCACGCTGCCGTCTGTCCGCTCCATTTCTTTCGCGAACTCGGCGCGCCCGCGGCGGCGTTCTTCATCCGGCAATCGCCGCCACGCGGAATCGCATTTGAACGCGAGGTATTGAACGAAACGAAAATCACTCATAATTCTTTCTCACCACAAAGACCACAAAGGGCACGAAGTCAAAAGATTTTTTTCTTTGTGTTCTTTGTGTCCTTTGTGGTTAATCACTCAACCACTGCGCCGCGTCTTTGGCGTGATACGTTAGAATCATATCCGCGCCCGCGCGCTTGATCGCTGTCAGAATTTCGAGCGTCACTTTTTTTTCATCGAGCCAGCCATTGCGCGCCGCGGCTTTCACCATCGCATATTCGCCGCTCACGTTGTACGCCGCGACAGGCAAATCATATCTATCGCGCACGCGGCGAATGATGTCGAGATATGCGAGCGCG
>JACQEA010000259.1 GCA_016200825.1 Chloroflexota bacterium
CGCAATCAGCGTCCCCTCGAACAAATCGCGCGATTCAAAGAACGCGGCTTCCGACATATGCGACGCGTCGAGAATCATTCCGACTCCGCTCAAGCGCGGCAATAACTTTTTTCCGAGCTCACTCAATCCTTCGGGCGCGCCCGTGCCGCCCGCGTAACGCGTTCTACCCCACGATGTTCCGACAATTCGTACGCCGCGCTCGTACCACTCTTCCGCTTGCGCGGGTTCGAGAATTGGATCCGCGCCTTCCATCAGAATTACTAAACCAACTTTGTGGGTTCTCGTCATTGCGAGAAGCGGTTTCTGCGACGAAGCAATCTCCAAGCCGCGATTAGGGGATTGCTTCGCGGAGTTTATACTGAGCGAAGCGAACGTGCTCGCAATGACGGCCTCTAAATCCTTCCGCGTCGTAATAATCGAAACGCGCGGATCCGCGGCGAGCAGCGCATAATACGCGAGTTGTTCCATCGCTTGGTCGTGCGCCTCTTGCGCGGTGGAATACATTTTTCCAAACTTGGGACCATTCGCGCGTTTAGGTGAAACGTATAGCGTCGCGAAAATAACGCGCACGTTCGCTTGCGCGATTTCGTCGAATCCAACAATCGCGTTCCCTTCGCCGTGCGCGGGCTGCGCGCCTTCGCGCGCGCGTTTTTCTTGCGCGCTTTCCAAAAAATCGCGGCCCATTGCGAGTTTGTTCCACGCGATATCTTGATGTGCGTCGATGATAATTGGTTTTGGCACTATGTTCCTCCGTCATTGCGAGCGTTCTTTGCGAAGCAATCCCCAAGCCGCGATTGTATTTCAACGACTTTTGTTCTTGGAATTTGGAGATTGCTTCGTCGCAAAAAACCGCTCCTCTGCGATTCTGCGGCGAGGAAAATCCGTGACCTTCGTCGTCGTAAAAATGCGACTCGAAATATTTTCCTTCGATCTTGAGCGCCTCGATCATTTTTTCGCTCATCAACGGCACGACGAGCAAATCATCTTTGCCATGCAAAATCAACAGCGGCGCTTGAATGCGCGACGCGAGATACAGCGGCGACCCGCGTTTATATCCTTCGGAATTTTCTTCGGGCGTGCCCATTTGTCGTTTCAAATCCAAACGCCCATCGCGTTCGCCGTGCCGATACGATTCCGCGATTTCCGAATCGCCGTACAGATCCACGCCCGCGCAAAATAATTCGGGCGCGAGCGTGAGCGCGCACAGCGTCAGATAGCCGCCGTAACTCGGACCGATGACCGCGATGCGCGCGGGGTCAACAAAATTTTGTTGCGCGAGCCAACGCGTCCCATCAATCGCATCGAACGCGTCCGCGTGTCCCCATTCGCGAAAATTTGCGCGGCGAAACTCCGTACCGAATCCGGTGCTCCCGCGAAAATTTGGCGCGAACACAACATAGCCGCTCTGCGCGAGAATTTGCGGCAGCGGATAATAAAATTGCGCGAATTGAAAATTCGGTCCGCCGTGCAAAAAAACGACGGCGGGAAATTTTTCGGCTGAAGATTTCGGGCGAAACAACCCCGCGTGAATATCCAAACCATCGCGCGATTTGTACGAAATCCATTCAGGCGCAATCGGATTTTCCATTTCGGGCAGACGCGAGTTGGTGATTTGTTGCGCGTTGCCGTCGAGCGAAAGGAGATAAAGATCGGGCGGAAAAGAAAGTGAATCAAAAGTCACAACGAGCGTTTGCGCGTCTTTCCAGCCGACGATGCGATAATTTCCATCCAGCGTCGAAACGCGCCGCTCGTTTTTGCCGAAGGCGTCCGCGTCAATCACCCACACATCAAATTTCGCGTCGCGATGTTTGATGTACGCGATGCGCGCGCCATCGCGCGAAAAAACAGGACCGCCTGTCGAAGCCACATCGTAAAAAAATGGTCCGCCGATTTCACATTCGCCGCGCGTGAGTTGCCGCGTCGTGCGCGCGTGCAGATCGAAAAGATAAATGTTGAACCAACCGTCCGCGTCGGAAAGATACGCGAGCGTTTTTCCATCGGGCGAAATTTGCGGCGCGCCGTTCCAACATCCGCGCGGCGTCGCCATGATCTCTGCACCACCTTCACTCGGCACAAAATAAATTCCGCGCGTCAGCAAATCGTCTTCGCGCGTCGAGCAGTACACCAGCCATTCCGAATTCGGCGTCCAGCGCAAATCGTCCGCGTCAAAATCGCCGCGCGTAATTTGTTTGAGATCAGTGCCGTCCGCGCGAATCGTCCAGATGTGATTCCAGCCGCGCCGCCGCGAATAAAACGCGATGCGCGATCCATCGGGCGACCAGCGCGGATCAGAATTTTTCGCGGGATGTTCGATGAGTTTGCGCGCGTGCGCGCCGTTCGCCTCCATCACCCACAACGCATCGCCGCGCATAAAAACAATTTGCTTGCCATCGGGCGACCAGCGCGGTGTGTCGCAATCATCAAGCGTTTGCGTAATGCGGCGATGCCAGTCGCGCGTGTCGAGCGACATTACAAAAATTTGTGAGACATCGTTCACTTGTTGCACAAACGCAATCGTTGAACCATCGGGCGAGAGCGCGTAATTGCTTGGGTTCGTCACGCCCGCGAACATTTCGATCAAACTTGTGATGCGTTCTTGCATTCACTCCCCTTTGTTACCCCGTCATTGCGAGCGAAGCGAAGCAATCTCCAACTTGCGGTGTGGCGATTGCTTCGTCGGCAACCAACGCCTCCTCGCAATGACGTTTCGTGATGTATTGAATTTCCAACTTCCATCCTCAAATATTATTTGCGCTCGTCAAATTTTCATCGGCAAGCAAACTGTAAACGTGCTGCCTTTGCCAACTTGACTCTCAACAATTATTTTTCCGCCGTGCGCTTCCGCAATCCATTTCGCGATTGCAAGCCCCAAGCCCGCGCCGCCTTTTTCGCGCGACCGATCTGCGTCCACGCGATAAAAGCGATCAAAGATATGCGCGATATTTTGCGCGGGAATTCCCTGCCCGGTATCCGCGACCAAGACGCGCACCCATTCTGCATCGCGCTCGAGCGAAAGCGTAACCGTTCCGCCGCGCGATGTATATTTGATCGCATTGTCCGCGAGATTAAGCAACATTTGTTTGATGCGATCCGCATCGCCGATAATTTGCGCCTGATCCTCATTCCCCAGCGCGACATTCACGCCGCGTTCGGTTGCGAGCACGCGCGTTTGCCGATAAATTTCAAGAACGATCGTATCGAGTTCGATCAGATCGCGGCGAAATTGAAAACCCGCGTCCGCCTGCGCGAGCAAAAGCAAATCGTTCACCAACCGTTGCATGCGCGCGGATTCGGAATCAATATCCGCGAGCGCGTGCGCTTGATTCGAATCGTCGCGCCGCAAGAGATCCAAATTGCCGCGAATCGCGGTGAGCGGCGAGCGCAATTCGTGCGAGACATCGGCGACAAAACGTTGTTGCGCGCGAAAAAGTTCTTCGATGCGCGTGAGCATTTCGTTGAACGTGCCTGCCAGCCGACCCACTTCATCGCGCGTTTGTTTTGTTTCGATCCGCCGCGCCAGATCGCCCGCGCGCGAAATATCGCGCGCGGTTTGCGTGATGTGATC
>JACQEA010000260.1 GCA_016200825.1 Chloroflexota bacterium
CACATTCCTAACCTCAATGCCTCTTCGCACCCTCGCCCCTGACACCGCGCTTCTCTTCATCACGCGCATCGCGCGGATGTTTGCGTACGGCTTTCTCTCCGTCGTCCTCGCGCTCTATCTCGCCGAAATCGGATTCGACGCGGCGCAAATCGGCGCGCTCTTTACGCTCGCGCTCATCGGCGATGCGGTCATCTCGCTCTGGCTCACGACGAGCGCCGACCGCTTTGGGCGGCAGCGCACGCTAATCGTCGGCGCGGCGCTGATGCTTTTCGCAGGCATGGCATTTGCGTTCACGAAAAATTTTTTCATTCTCGCGATTGCCGCGATCATCGGCGTCATCAGTCCGAGCGGAAACGAGATCGGCCCCTTTCTTTCGATTGAACAGGCATCGCTCTCGCAAATTATTCGCGATGAACAGCGCACGCGAATTTTCGCGTGGTACAATCTCGTCGGCTCGTTCGCGACTGCGCTCGGCGCGTTGTGTGGCGGCGGTTTGGTTCAGGCGTTGCAAGGCGCGGGCGCGCCCGCGGTCGAGAGTTATCGTACGATCGTCATCGCGTATGCGGCGATGGGCGCGGCGCTCGCGCTTCTCTTCACGCGATTATCTGCCGCGATTCAACCCCGCGTCATCTCCGACCCATCGCTCAAAACGCGACTCGGGCTGCATCGCTCTCAATCGGTCGTGCTCAAACTCTCGGCATTATTCGCGCTCGATGCATTCGCAGGCGGATTCGTCATTCAAAGTCTGCTCGCATACTGGTTTTACACGCAATATAAAGTTGACCCAGGAATGCTCGGCGCGATATTTTTTGGCGCGAATATTTTCGCGGGCATTTCATCGCTCGCCGCCGCGCGCATCGCGGCAAAATTTGGCTTGATCAACACGATGGTGTTCACACACATCCCATCGAACATACTTTTGATTCTCGTCCCGCTCATGCCGAACCTGGGATTGGCAATTGCACTTTTGCTCGCGCGCTTTTCGATTTCGCAAATGGACGTCCCGACGCGGCAATCGTACACGATGGCAGTTGTCGCGCCCGATGAGCGCTCCGCCGCGTCGGGAATCACCACCATCGCTCGTTCGGTGGGCGCGGCGCTTTCGCCGAGCCTCGCGGGTGTGTTGCTGAGCACGCCGTTCCTTGCCGCGCCTTTTTTTATCGCGGGCGGATTGAAAATTGTTTACGATCTGGCGTTGTATCGCAGTTTCATTACGATGAAACCACCCGAAGAAGAAACGAACACGTCATTGGGAGCGAAGCGAAGCAATCTCTCAAAATAAACTTTGGAGATTGCTTCGGCGCGAAAAGCGCGCCTCGCAATGACATAGGAGAATTATTCTCTGTGTCCTCTGTACCTCTGTGGTAAAAAAATAGAGATGAAAAAATAAATGTCTGTCTCATTCAAACAAGCCTTCCTCTACTGGCTCAAACTGGGATTCATCAACTTTGGTGGACCCACGGGACAGATCGCGATCATGCACAGCGACCTCGTGGAAAAACGCAAATGGATTTCCGAAGATCATTTTTTGCACGCGCTCAATTTTTGCATGTTGCTCCCAGGTCCCGAAGCGACGCAACTTGCGGCATACATCGGTTGGCTGATGCATGGAACGCTCGGCGGAGTGATCGCTGGAATTTTTTTCGTTCTCCCCTCGATCCTGGTTCTGCTCATGCTGAGTTGGATTTACGTGACGTACGGCAACGTTCCTGCCATCGCGGGAATTTTTTACGGCATCAAGCCCGTCGTCATCGCAATTGTCGCGTTCGCGACGTATCGAATTGCGTCGCGCGCGCTGAAAAATAAATTGCACGTTGCACTCGCAGGCGCGGCGTTCGTTGGAATATTTTTTCTTCAGATTCCATTTCCGTTGATTGTTCTCGGTGCAGGTTTGATTGGATTTGCGATTGCGCGCGTGGGTGCGAACAAGGTCATTTCGAGCACATTCGCGGAGTTTATCCTGAGCGAAGCGAATGGACTCAGTGTGAACTCCGCGAGAAATCTCCACAACACTGACGAGATTTCTCAGTCGCCCCTTCGGGGCTCCCTCGAAATCCTTGCACCGCCCGCAAGGGCAGGCGTGACAAAGAACCGCAACATCAAATTAATTTTCGCGTTCCTAATTCTCTGGTTGATTCCGCTCGCAATTCTCATCGCGACCCTGGGCGTGAACAACGTCTTCATCCAAGAATATATTTTCTTCACGCTCGCGGCGTTCGTGACGTTCGGCGGCGCGTACGCGGTGCTCGCGTATATCGCGCAGGCGGCGGTGTTTCAATTCAACTGGCTCACCTCCGCGCAAATGATTGACGGACTCGCGCTCGCCGAGACAACGCCTGGACCGCTCATTATGGTTTTGCAATTCGTCGGATTCGTCGCGGGCGCGAAATTTCGCGGCGACCTCGACCCAACGCTCGCGGGTGTCATCGGCGGATTGCTCACGACCTACGTCACGTTCTTGCCCTCGTTCTTTTTTATTTTTCTCGGCGCGCCGTACATCGAAAAATTACGCGGCGACACGCGGCTCAATCAATCACTCTCCGCGATTACGGCCGCGGTCGTGGGTGTCATTCTCAACCTCGCGGCTTTTCTCGCGCTCAATGTGCTTGTCCCACTCGGACGCTTCGACGCGCTCGCCGCGCTCATCGCGCTCGCGGCATTTATCGCGCTGTGGAAATTGAAATGGGAAATTGCGGTTGTTGTAATTGCAGGTGGTATAATCGGATTCGTAAAAATCGCAGTAGGATTCTAAACAGCTTGTCACCCTGAACACATTCGCTTCGCTCAGTGTAAACTCCGTGAAGGGTCTTGTAATTTGAATTATAGTTGACTTTTCTTTCGACAAGTTGATTTTATTTCGAGCAACACGATTCTTCGCTACGCTCAGAATGACAATTGTCCAATCTCCAACATCCAACTTCTAACTTCAAGGAGCAGCATCATGTCTGGAAACAAAACGATCAACTACGCGTCGGACCGAAAATATTCCGAGACGCACGAATGGGTCAAGATGGAAGGCGAACTCGCGGTCGTCGGCATTTCGGATTACGCGCAAGACGCGCTCGGCGATGTCGTCTTCGTCGAATTGCCCAAAGTCGGCGCGACTGTGAGCGCAGGCGCACAGTTCGGCGTTGTCGAATCGGTCAAAGCCGCGAGCGATATTTTTTCGCCGATTAGCGGAACGGTCGCGGCAGTGAATGAAAAATTATCTTCCGCGCCCGAGACACTAAACCAGGATTCACTGAGCGCGGGTTGGATCGCGAAAATAAAACCGTCGAATCCCGCCGAGATGAACAAGTTGATGGACGCGGCGACGTATCAGAAAAAAATTGAAGCGGGAGAAATTCACTAGTCGCTAGTCACTAGACGTTAGTCATTAGAGTGATCGGCTAGCGACAAGCGACTAATAACTAGCAACTATATCGGAGCAACCATGACCCACCGTTTTATTCCCAACACTGACGCGGACCGCGCGGCGATGCTGAAAACGATTGGCGTCGCATCCGTGCAAGATTTATTTCGCGATGTCCCCGCGTCGGCGCAACTCACCAAAATAAATTTGCCGCGCGCGCTTTCCGAAATGGAACTCTTGAACGAACTGAACGCGATGGCAACGCGCAACGCGAACCTGAATGAGCACGCGTGTTTTCTCGGCGCGGGCGCGTACAACCATTTCGTTCCCGCGACCGTGCCACATCTGATTTTCCGTTCCGAGTTCTACACCGCATACACGCCGTATCAAGCGGAAATCAGCCAGGGCACGCTGCAAACGATTTTCGAATATCAATCGCTCATCTGCAATCTCACGGGAATGGACGCGGCGAACGCGTCGCATTACGATGGCGCAACCGCCACCGCTGAAGCCGCGATTCTCGCGGTGAACGCAGTCCCAGGGCGCGATAAGATCATCGTCGCTCCAACTTTGCATCCCGAATATCGCGCGACGTTACGCACGTACCTCGAAGGACAAGATGTGAAAATTGTCGGCGACGAGGATTTGAAATTACCGCTCGATGCGATTTTGAAAAAACATCTCGACGACAAGACCGCAGGCGTAATTGTGCAGAATCCCGATTTTCTCGGCGCGTATCACGATCTCAAATCAACCGCCGACCGCGTGCACGCGGCGGGCGCGCTCTTCATCGTCAACGCGTATCCAATATCGTTAGGTTTGTTCCGCGCACCAGGCGAATACGGCGCGGACGTTGTCGTCGGCGAAGGACAATCGCTCGGCAATGCGATTGCATTCGGCGGACCGTACCTGGGAATTTTCGCGACGAAAGAGAAATATATTCGACGTATGGCTGGACGATTAGTTGGACAAACGGTTGATACGACAGGACGCCGCGGGTTCACGCTGACGCTTCAAGCGCGCGAACAGCACATCCGCCGCGAAAAAGCCACGTCGAACATCTGCACGAACCAGGCGCTGAACGCGCTCGCCGCGTGCGTGTATCTCTCGACGCTCGGCAAATCGGGCTTCAAGCAAGTCGCGGAGTTGTGCTATCACAAAGCGCACTATGCCGCGAAAAAAATCAACGCGCTCCCAGGTTATCGTGTCGATTTGAAAAAAGAATTTTTCAATGAGTTCGTCGTCGAGTGTCCCGCACCCGTTTCCAAAATCAACGCCGCGCTCGAATCGCGCAAGATCATTGGCGGTTACGATTTATCGCGCGATTATCCACACATGAAAAACGCGATGCTGGTCGCAGTGACGGAAATGAATGCGAAAGAACAAATCGATCAGCTCGTAAAGACACTCGCCGAAGCTACAAGCTCAAAGCGGAAAGCGAAAAGCAGAAAGTAAGACCAAATTGATTTCCCAATCGAGGCAGATTGACGAGCGCACATTCAAATTTGCAGTTCAAATCGTCAAGTTCGTTCGAGAATTGCCAACGACGACCGATGGAATTATTCTTGGTCGTCAAGTGCTTCGATCAGGAACATCAATCGGCGCTAATGTGGAAGAAGCGTATGGCACTCCAACCAAGCGCGACTTTGCCAACAAGATGGCGACCGCGCTAAAGGAAGCGCGTGAGACTCATTACTGGCTCCGCGTGATTCGAGATGCGGGAATCATACCAGCAGAACGCATTAACCCGTTAATTCAAGAAGCGCTCGAAATCAAATTGATACTGCACAAGACAGTGAACACAAGCAGAAAGTAAAAAGCTAAAAGCGATAAGCTCAAAGCTAAAAGTAAATTCAATTCAAGTTTTTGCTTGCAGTTTTTTGCTTGTAGCTTTAAGCTTTTCTCCGAAGGAGAACAATGACTATAGTTGCTAACAAACCCGAACCCATCATTTTCGAACTGGGATCCAAAGGACGCGAAGGCGCGGCACTGCCCGACTGCGACGTCCCAACCACCAAATTACCAAATCACCTAATCCGCGATGAACTCAATCTCCCCGAAGTAGCAGAGGTTGATGTCGTTCGTCATTTCACGCGCCTCTCGCAGAAAAATTATTGCGTTGACCTCGGTATCTATCCGCTCGGCTCGTGCACGATGAAATATAATCCCAAGATCAATGAAGTCGCGGTCAACATCCCAGGATTCGCGCGCATCCATCCGTACCAAAATCACGACACGGCGCAAGGCGCGCTGCAAATGCTGTACGAATTGCAAAAGATGCTTGGAGAAATTTCTGGGTTGCCTGGCGTCACGCTGCAACCCGCCGCGGGCGCGCAAGGCGAACTCACGGGCGTCCTCGTGATTCGCGCGTATCATCTCGCGCGCGGCGATACGAAACGCAAAAAAGTTTTGGTGCCCGATTCCGCGCACGGCACGAACCCCGCGACTTCTTCGATGAGCGGTTACACAGTAGTACCCGTAAAATCCGACGCGCGCGGCAACATTGATCTCGCGGAATTGAAAAAAATCGCCGACAAAGAAACCGTTTGCTTGATGCTGACGAATCCAAACACACTTGGCTTGTTCGAGGAAAATGTGCAGGAAGCGTGCAAGGTGATTCACGATGTCGGCGCGCTAGTGTACGGTGATGGCGCGAATCTCAATGCAATTGTCGGCATCGCGCGCCCAGGCGATTTGGGATTCGACGTGATGCACACCAACTTGCACAAAACTTTTTCCGTTCCGCACGGCGGCGGCGGACCCGGCGCGGGTCCCGTGATGGTGCGAAAAGATTTGGCGCAGTTCTTGCCTGGACCGATTGCGGTCAAGCGCGGAAATAAATACGCGATGGAGATGCCGAAAAAAACGATCGGGCGCGTGAAATCGTTCTTTGGAAATTTCCTCGCGCTTGTGCGCGCGTACACGTACATTCGCTCGTACGGTAAAGAGCATTTGCGCGAGATCGCCGAGAACGCGGTGATCAACGCGAACTATTTGCTCGCGCGGCTGAAGGGTACGTACTACGCGCCATTCGCGAATCGCGCGTGCAAGCACGAATTTGTTTTGGACGGCACGCCGTTCAAGACCAAGTACGGCGTGAACACACTCGACATTGCGAAACGGATTCAGGATTACGGATTTTATCCGCCGACGATTTATTTTCCGCTCATCGTGCCCGAATGTTTGATGATCGAGCCGACGGAAACGCAGTCGAAGGAATCGCTCGACGAGTTTGCGGACGCGCTGTTGAAAATCGCGCAGGAAGCTGAGACGGACGCGCAGTTGCTGCACGATGCGCCGCACGATGCGCCCGTGACGCGGCTCGACGAGGTGCGCGCCGCGCGCGAGCCAGTGTTGTGTTATCGCGATTAAGTTGGAGATTAGAGATTAGAAGTTGAAGGTTGGAGGTTGGAAGTTGGAAGTTAGAGGTTGAAAATCGCGCCTTATGTATCTGAACTTGCGCTCCGCGCGCGGCAATGCTATAATTAGGGTCACAAATCTGGCAAGCCCCAAGATGGAGGCGCTCAATGGCAGAGCCACCTTATGGTGTAATTTGGAATCGAATGAAAACCGGGATGGTCGTTCCCTTTTTGGGAGCGGGCGCGTCCTTCGTCGGTCGTCCGCCGAATGCGGAATGGAAAGCAGACGACATGCAATTTCTACCGAGCGGACGCGAGCTCTCAAACTTTCTCGCGGTAGAAACATCCTTCCCTTCCGATCTCCCAAAAGATCGCGATGATCTGTCGAAAGTTTCCTCGTACTACGCCGATATTTCCGGGCGGCGGACTTTGCGCGAACGTTTGCGCGAAGTTTTCGTCCGCGAGTACCCGCGCGGCGCGCTGCACGATTTTCTCGCGGCGGTTCCCGCGCCGATGGTCGCGGTCGTGACGAATTACGACACGCTCCTCGAACAAGCTTTTCGCGCGGTAGGCAAACCGTACGATCTCGTAATCTATCCGGCCGATCGCAAAGATATCGCGAACGCGATTTTATGGTGGCCGCATGGCGCGCCCGAACCTCAAGTGAAAGCGCCGAACGAACTCGATATTGACCTCAGCAAGACGTCGGTCATTTATAAAATGCACGGCACGATTCATCCCGAAGTCAACAAATGGGATAACTTTGTCATCACGGAAGAAGATTATGTGGAATTTCTTTCGCGCATGACCGCTAACACCGCCGTGCCTTCCATTTTCTATGAACACTTTCGCGAACGCTCGTTTCTCTTTCTCGGCTACAGTCTTGGCGATTGGAATCTGCGCGTCATTCTCAAAAATTTGAGCAAGTATTTGTCCAAACGTACGTCGGATGGAGACGACGAAGTGTTGCCTTCGTGGTCAATTCAATTTAAACCCTCTGAATTGGATCGCAAGTTATGGGAGAAACGCAACGTCAATATTTTCGATATCGCGATTGACGAGTTCGTCGCCAAGTTAAGCGAACAACCGAAAAAATAATTCCGCTTTACACCGCGAAAAATATTTCTTCATCTTAACGGTCTCAACGGGGAACCATGTCAGCGCCTGACAATTTTTGTCCATACGTTGGACTCCAGCCCTTTACCGAAAAAGATAACGCCTTTTTCTTCGGGCGCGAGCGCGATCAACGCATCATCACGTCCAATCTTTATGCCGCGCCACTCACGGTCATGTACGGCGCCAGCGGCGTTGGTAAAAGTTCCATTTTGATGGCGGGCGTGGTGCCAACCCTGCGCGCGAAATCCCGCACGGCGGTGGTCGTTTATCGCAACTGGCAAGATTCCAATTTTCACGCCGATTTCAAAGCGCAAATTCTTGCCGACCTTCAAGCCGCGCAAAAAAAATCTCTCGCGATCAACCCCGCGCTTCCACTCGACGATTTCCTCGCCGACGCGTGCGAAAAATTTGGCGGCACGATCTTTATTCTCCTCGACCAATTCGAAGAATATTTTTTGTATCAACCCGAAACGCGCGGCACCGAAAGTTTCGACGCGGAATTGGCGCGCGCCATCAATCGCACCGACGTAGAAGCATCTTTTCTATTTTCACTGCGCGAAGACGCGCTCTCGAAATTGGACCGCTTTCGCGCGCGCATTCCCAACTTGCTCGGCAATACACTGCGTCTCAATCATCTCGATGCCGCCGCCGCGGAAATCGCGATTCGCAAGCCGCTCGAAGTGTACAACGCGCGTTATCCTGACCGCGCGTTGAAAATCGAAGACGCGCTCGTTACCGAAATCATCGCGCAAGTACGCACCGGCAAAGTTGTGATGGGTTCCGGAGGTTCGGGCGCATCGCAATCCTCTCAGACCACCGCGCAAATCGAAACGCCTTTCCTGCAATTAGTGTTGACGCGTTTGTGGGAAGAAGAAATGCAGATCATCGCGCGTGCCAAGACCCATCCGACCGAAAAGACAGTTAGCACGCGCCAGCGTCTAACCGATTCTTTGATGCTTTCCTTAAAACCAAAAACGACTCTCGAACATGCCGGCGTTTTAGAATTAGCGACTCTGAAAAGATTAGGCGGCGCGGAACAAATTGTGCGAACGCATCTGGACGGCGTGATGGGCAAACTCACCGCGACCGAACAAGATATTTGTTCCAATTTTTTTGATCGCTTGGTCACACCGTCGGGCGCAAAAATCGCGCAGATCAACGCCGATCTCGTTAAATGGGCCGCGCGTCCACCCGAGCAAGTCACTCCCATTCTCAAAGCTCTCGTAGATGCGCGCGTTCTGCGAACAGTCGCGCCGCCGATTGATCAACCGACTGCGATTCGGTATGAAATTTTTCACGACGTGTTGGGGCCCGCGGTATTGGATTGGCGACGCCGCTTTGTCGAAACGCAGCGCCAGATTCGCGAACGCGCGCGTTTACGTCGCTTGCGCTTGACCGCGTTCGGCGCGATCGCGTTGACGCTCATCTTTGGCGTGCTTTCCATCTTTGCGCTTTATCAGCGCGGCGCGGCAGAAGACGCGCGCGCGGTCGCCGTTGATCAACGCAATGATGCGCAACGCGCGAACGAAGAATCTATCGTCCGACTTTTAATGACCCAGTCGCGCGAAACTTTGACCAGCAATCCGGCGCGTAGTGTCCTCCTCGCGTTGGAAGCGCTCCATTTGGTGAATGAATTCGGTTTCGGCACGCCATCGTTTTTCAATAATATCCAAACCGCCGACGATACGTTGCGTCGCGCGGTCTTTACGTCGCGCGGCTTTGCATTGCCCGCGCATACGGATATTGTATACACCGTTGCGATCAGTCCGGACAATCGTTGGTTTGCCTCGGCCAGCCGCGATAAAACCGTCCGCTTGTGGAATGTCGCGCAAGTTTTGAAATTCGATCAAAATGGAATCGCGCAAAACGCGTCACAAATATTGCGCGGCAATGAAAAAGATGTGCGCGTCCTAGAATTCACGCCGGATAGTCGCTGGCTCATCACCGCGAGCGATGACGGCAACGCGCGCATGTACGATTTGCGCGCGTCGGATCCAAATGCCTCACAAATTATTTTGAAAGGACATACCAAAGAAATTCGTTCGCTCGCGATCAGCAAAGATGGACATTATCTCGTGACCGGTAGTAACGATAAAACCGCGCGCGTGTGGGACTTGCGCGCCACCAATCCTGCCGCTAATCCGATTTTGCTCACCGGTCACAGCGATCCACTTTTTGGCGTTGCGGTCAGTCCAAATTCGCGATGGGTAGCGACCGCCAGCGACGACAATACCGCGCGCATTTACGATTTGACCGCGCGTGAGCCGAATGGCGCAGTGACAATTTTGCGCGGGCATACGGATCAAGTGTCGGTGATTAGTTTTAGTCCGGACGGACATTGGCTAGTAACGGGAAGCGCGGACGCCACCGCGCGCGTGTGGGACATGACCGCGCCAAATCCTGCGGTTGCCGTGAAAATTTTGCGCGGTCACGAAGAGCCGGTGCTCGCGCTCGCATTCGCACCGGACAGTTCTCTGCTTGCGACCGGCGGATTCGATACCACCGCGCGGCTTTGGGATCTAAACGCAACCGATCCATCCGCGAAACAAATTGTTTTGCGCGGGCATTCGGATCAAATTCTCTCGCTTGCGTTCACGACTGACCGCCGCTTTTTGATTACCGCGAGCCGCGATTCGACTATGGCAATGTGGGATCTCACAATGCCGGATCCAACTATCGCGCCGATTATTCTGCACGGGCATGAAGGCGCGGTTCGCCAAGTCGCGGTGAGCACGGATGGAAAACTTTTACTGAGCGCCGGAGAAGATAATATTGTGCGCATCACTGGCGTGACAGTTCCGCTAAGTCCAATCACGCCAATAATTTTGAGCGGGCATTCCAGCGTTGCGCGCGCGGTTCAATTTAGCAATGACGGAAAATGGTTGGCGACCGGTTCCGGCGATAGCACCGTTCGATTATGGCAAATGAATACGGATGATCCCGGCGGAAATGTAATTGTGTTGCG
>JACQEA010000266.1 GCA_016200825.1 Chloroflexota bacterium
GGATCGAATTATTTGCGCGCGCAGTTGATCGAGTTGCAAGTGGCGGACGCGGCGCGCGTACGAGTTGTGCCGATGCCGGTCGCGCCCGCGTTTTTGAATTTCGAATTACCGGCTGATCACGCGCGTTCGCCGCGAAAAATTCTGACGGTCGCGCGTTTGACCAAACAAAAAAATATCGAAACCTTGCTCGAAGCGATGATTCCGTTGCAACGGATCTTGCGCGCCGAGTTGCGAATCATCGGCGATGGACCCGAACGCGCCGCGTTAGAAAAATTCGCGCGCGCGCGTAATTTAACGAACGTGGAATTTTTAGGCGCGGTGCCGCAAAAAGATTTGCCGCGCTATTACGCGGAATGCGCGGTCTTCGTGTTGCCATCCATTCGCGAGGGAATGGGATTGGTTCTCGCGGAAGCATTGTTGTGCGGCGCGCCGGTGATCGCGGTAAATTCCGGCGGCGTGACCGATATCGCGCAAGAGAATGAAACGGGTCTGTTGGTGCCGGAACGCGATGTGCGCGCGTTGGTGGATGCGATCTGTCGAATTTTTGCCGACCCCGCGCTGGCGGCGCGGCTCGCGCATAATGGCGCGGCGCGCGTGCGCGAACGGTTTAGCTCGGCGCGCGTCGCGGAAATATTTCACGAAATTTTTTCTTCAGTGCATCGTTCATCGTCAACGGTCTAACGACGGAGGTTCATTTGTCAAAAGAAACTCTCACCGCGCTGTTATGGCTCATCCCCGCGCTTTTATTTTCAACCACCGGCGAATTGTTTTTGAAACGCGGCATGAATGAAGTTGGCACGTTGGATTTTACATCGTCCGCCTTAATTCCAACGCTGATCAAAGTCGCGACGAATTGGAATATCTGGATTGGGTTCGTCGGATTTTTTGGCGGCTCGGTCTTTTGGTTGTCAGTCATATCGCGCGTGCCGCTTTCATTTGCGTATCCGTTTCTCGGTTTGGGGTACGTGATCATCGCGATCGAATCCTGGCTTTTTTTGAGCGAAGGGTTTCATCCGTTGCGATTTATCGGAACGATTGTCGTCGCGCTAGGCGTGGTCATGGTGAGCTTGGGCGGCGCGGAAGCGAAATGACAAGTCTCTAGTCGCGAGTCTCTGGTCGCACGTTGGCAGAATACAATTCCGATAATTGTTTTTGAAAAAAACGTGAACGAGATATTTTTGTCGGTAAAAAAAATTCGGATCCAAGTTTTCGCGTACGCGACGATTCTCGTCGCGTTCTTTTTGCGCGTCTATCGTCTCGCCGACAAAAATATTTGGTGGGACGAGGGCTGGAGCATTTGGCTGGCGAAACAAGATTGGCTCGCGTTGGCGTTGCAAACCGCGCGCGACGAGCATCCGCCGTTGCATTATTGGCTGCTCAAAACTTTCGGCGCGTTCGACGCGTTCAGCGCGCGATTTATTTCCGTCGCGTTCGGCGTGTTGACGATCGCGTTGTTGTATCGGTTGGGGAAACGCGTCGGTGGCGCGCGGGTTGGAATTCTCGCCGCGTTTTTTCTCGCGCTCGCGCGTTTTCATGTTTGGTGGTCGCAGGATGTAAAAAATTACACACCGTCAATTTTTTTCGCGTTCGCGGCAGTGTGGTTCGCGCTTGATGTCATTGCGAGCGCCGACGGCGCGAAGCAATCCCCAAGCAACAAGGAGATTGCTTCGTCGCGAAAATCGCTCCTCGCAAAGACAGGGTGGCGCGCGATTTTTCTCTACGCGCTCTGCGCCGCGCTCGCGTTGTGGACGCATTATCTTGCCGCGCTGATCTTGATCGCGCTAAATGGGTATGGGGTGCTAGTCGCCGGTCGCAAGTCGCAAGGGTCAAGTCCTCCGTCCTTTGTCCTCCGTCAATGGATTTTTGCGAACGCGCTCGCCGCGATTTTATTCGCGCCGTGGTTCATTTTGTATTTGCAAAACGCCGCCGCGTGGACGGCCTCGCCCGCGTTTGATTTTGGATTATTTTTGAAATTGGTCGCGACTGTTTTGCCGTTGGGCGTAACAACCGAGATTGAAAATTACGCGCCGTTGACGATTGGATTTACAATCCTTGTCGCGTTGGGTTGTGTGTTTGTCATTGCGAGGACGCTGAGCGAAGCGAAGCGGACGAAGCAATTCCCCAGAGTCTTGGCGATTGCAAATCGAAAATCCGAAATTCGCAATCCGCAATCCGCATTCCTCTTTATCCTGATCGTCTTTCTTCCTCCGCTTTTTCTCTACGCGCTTTCGCTCACGCCCGTTTCATTTTTCGCGCCGAAAATTCAGCCGCGCTATTTACTCATTTTACTTCCCGCGTACGCGATTCTCGTCGCGCTGGGGATTGCAACGCTCGCAAAATATTCGCGCGCGTTCGCGCTCTTTGCTTTTTGGTTTACGCTGTTCGCGTCGCTCTTTGTCTTGCGCGATTACTACGCGGAACGTCATTTGCGCGATGAATACGCGACGCTGACAAATACGATCAACGCGTTCGCGCGGCAGGGCGATTTGGTTTTGCTCGACACGGATCAAGAGTGGCCCACCTTTTTATATTATTTGCGCGCGCCGCTCGATTGGCTCGGCGTGCCGAATGGAAAAACGATGGACGCGACCACTGCCGACGCGCTCGTTCAACGCGCGCTCGCGCGCACGGACGCGATTTGGCTCGTCGCGATTCCGGACGCGCTTGCGACGGATGCGCAAAAATTAATCGAGACGCGCGTTGCGCGCGGACTGCCTCAGCAAAACGCGTGGACATTTGATGACAAACGGTTGACGTTGTACGCGCGCGCTCCACGCGATTTGATTCAGGTCGCGCCCGCGAATCTCACCATTCAACATCCCCTGCCCTTTATTCCATTTTCCGAACCGAACGCGCAAAATGAACTGATCGCGCAACTCACCGGCTATGATTTGCCGGTGCGCGAATTACGCGCGGGAGAAACTGTGCGCGTCACGACGTACTGGCACAGCGTCAAAACGCGCGGTGAAATTCAATTGGTTGACGACGCGAATCGGCTTGTGCGCGCCGCGCCGTTAGAATTGGAAACGGGCAAAGATGTGCGCGTGGTGAGCGCGATCAACGCGCCGCCGGACGCGCGCGGCGAGTACCGCGTGCGCGTGCAAGTTGAAACAACCCCGTACGATCTCGCGCGCATTGCGATTGAGCCGCGCGCCGAGTTGGTGCGCGCGGACGCTGTGCGAATCGCGAATGCAATAGATTACCGCTTTGGCGATTCAATTCATCTCATCGGCTACGACTTGCCGCAAAAGAAAATTTTCGATTCCAAAGTCGCGCTTACGCTGTACTGGCGCGCGGATCGCGCGGCGAAAAAAAATTTCATTGTCTTTGTTCATCTGCTCGGCAAAGATTTCAATGCCGCACACCCTCCGGGTAATTTTTTGTGGGGACAAATTGATCGCGCGCCGCAACCGCCGATCAACGCGTGGCGCGCGGGAGAAGTGATCGTGGACGCGTATCGCGTACCCCTAGACGCGCGTGCGCCTATAGGCACGTACAAAATCGAAATTGGTTTGTATGATCCCGCGACGGGCGCGCGGTTAACGTTGAATGATGGATCGGACAGCGCGGTGATCGCGGAGGTGGAAGTTGGGCCGTAATTGTCATTGCGAGGAGCGCCA
>JACQEA010000267.1 GCA_016200825.1 Chloroflexota bacterium
CAAGCGCGGCGAGGGCGTGCATCATATTTGTTTCGAGGTGGACAATATCGCGGACGCATTAGCGCGCTTGAAAGCGCACGGCGCGCAGTTGATCGACGAAACGCCGCGCACCAACGCGCGCGGGCAAAAGTACGCCTTCGTCCATCCCAAAAGCGCACACGGTGTGCTGGTCGAGTTGTACGAAAAAGCAAAATAATTTTTACCGCAAAGACGCGAAGGATACAAAGAAAAAAACAAAACGATTGTCATGCTGAGCGAAGCGAAGCATATCGCTAGGTACTTGGAATTTCAAAGTTGCTTGCGATATTCTTCGTCGCTTCGCTCCTCAGAATGACATTTCTCTATGTTCCCTATGCCCTCTATGGTGAAAGAAATTTTGGAGTAACTATGTTTGACAAAAAAGAACTGGAATCCATCCAACAAGCCAAAGACAAATGGGAAGAGACCACGCTCCAACAAACTTTGGCGCGATCACCCGAACGCCGCGAAAAATTCATCACCACCTCAAGCGAGGAAATCGATCGCCTCTACACGCCGCTCGACATTGCAGAGATGGATTACGCGCGCGATCTCGCGATGCCAGGCGAATATCCGTACACGCGCGGCGTTCACGCGACGATGTATCGCGGGCGCTTGTGGACGATGCGCATGTTTGCGGGCTTTGGCGCCGCCGAAGAAACGAATGCGCGCTTCAAATATTTGCTCGAGCACGGGCAGACAGGACTCTCGTGCGCGTTCGATATGGCGACGCTGTACGGCTACGACACTGACGCGCCGCCAGCGCTCGGCGAGTTTGGCAAGTGCGGCGTCGCGGTTTCATCGCTCGCCGATATGGAAATTTTATTTGACGGAATTCCGCTGAGCGAAGTCACGACTTCGATGACGATCAATTCGCCCGCGGCAATCATTTGGGCGATGTACATCGCGGCGGCGGAAAAACGCGGCATCCCGCGCGCGAAACTAGGCGGCACGATTCAAAACGATATTCTCAAAGAATACATCGCGCAAAAAGAATTTATTTTTCCGCCCGAGCCATCAATGCGGCTCGTGACCGACACGGTTGAATTTGGGACGCGCGCGATGCCGCTCTGGAATACGATTTCGATTTCGGGTTATCACATTCGCGAGGCGGGCTCGACCGCCGCGCAGGAACTCGCGTTCACACTCGCGGATGGAATGGAGTACGTACGCTGGGCAATCGCGCGCGGAATGAACGTGGACGATTTCGCGCCGCGCCTCTCATTCTTTTTCAACGCGCACAACGATTTTTTTGAAGAGTTGGCGAAATATCGCGCCGCGCGGCGGATTTGGGCAAAGTGGATGCGCGAAAAAATCGGCGCAAAAAATCCGCGTTCGTGGCTCTTGCGATTTCATACGCAGACCGCGGGCGTCTCGCTCACCGCGCAACAACCGATGAACAACGTCGCGCGCGTCGCGCTGCAAGCGCTCGCGGCAGTTTTGGGCGGAACGCAATCGCTCCACACGCGATTGCTCTGCGCACGCAACAAATCATCGCGCACGAAACGGGCGTGACGAATTCGATTGACCCGCTCGGCGGCTCATATTTTCTCGAAGCACTCACAAACAAAATGGAAGCGCAAGCATGGAATTATTTTGAGCGGATCGAAAAACTCGGGGGCGTTCTACCCGCGATTGAAAAAGGATTTTTCCAGCGCGAGATCGCCGAGAGTGCGGCGCGGTATCAAAACGAAATCGAAAGGAAAGAACGCGTCATCGTCGGCGTGAACGAATATGTCGTGGAGGAAGAATTAAAAGTGCCGCTGTTGCGCGTGGATGAAGCGGGTGCGCGACACCATCTCGCGCGTTTGAATCGCGTCCGCCGCGAACGCGATGCCACAAAAGTTCAAGCCGCGTTGAACGCGATTCGCGACGCGGCGAAAAATAATCGCGCAAATTTGATGCCGCTATTTATTGACGCGGCAAACGCGTACGCGACGCTCGGCGAGATGATGGATGTGTTGAAAAAAGTTTGGGGTGAGTATCGCGAGCCAGCGATTGTTTAAGTCCAATTTGTCATTGCGAGGAGCGCCTTTTGCGACGAAGCAATCTCCGCGTGGCAAATGGGAGATTGCTTCGCGCCTTCGGCGCTCGCAATGACGTGGAGGAATTCAAATGGACAAAGATTTTATCGTGCATTCGTATGAGTACGGCGTGTGGGCGGATCGGCGATTACTGGATAAAGCCGCGCTGCTCACCGACGAACAACTGCGCCACAAATTCACACAAGGCGCGCAACCGATTTTGCATTCGTTCGCACATCTCGTCAGCGCGGAATGGCGTTGGTTTCAATCGTGGCAAAGCATTCCGTTGATGAATCCTGTCAGCGTTGATGAGATTCCAACTATTGATGCTGTGCGCTCGAAATGGGAACCCTTGTTTACGGAGAGACGCGCGTTCATTGAAACGCTCACGCCCGAAAAACTTGCGTCGGTGATCAAGCGCAAATTGGGCGATCAAGAA
>JACQEA010000268.1 GCA_016200825.1 Chloroflexota bacterium
CGGACGAGGCGCGCGTAAAAACGCGCCGACCACCACGGCACGCTGAATTTTCCCGCGCGCGCGATTTGCTGAAAGTATTGATAGTTTTCATCGAACGATATTGGCGGCGAAGAGTTTAGCATTTTAGCGACGCGGTGGCGCGTTCAATGGAAAATCGGGCGGCGCAGTGCCGGGCACGTACCACAAATTGAAATCGTGGTTCGGTGTTCGCGATTTGAACACGCGCAATTGTCCATTCGGAAATAAATCTTGCAGCCGCTGAAGATTTTCGTTGTCGTTCACGTTCAGAATGTACAATTTATTCGCGCCGTCGCGCAGTTGGGCTTGCGCCGCGTTCGCGTCCGGCAAGGTGTGATCGCCCCAACCAAAATCACCGAGATTGATCGCGACATTGCGCGTGTCAATCCAATGCGGGTACAACAAAATCCACGCGTGATCCACGTCGCCGATACTCGTCGCGAACGAACGCACGACCGCCGCGACCTCGCTGGAATTCCACGATGCGCCGCGATATTGACGGTCGTACTCGACAAAATATTTTTCGTAATTCACGCGCGCGATCAACAATACGCTTGCGCCCACGACGATGAGCGCGATCACGCGCGCGCGCGCCGAATTGCTCGCGCTGAGAATGGCGCGCGCGAGAAACGCCAGCGGCAACGCGGCGACGATCATGACCAACGGAATCGCGCCGCCCTCGCGCGCAAAACCGGGATTTTCGATTGGAAACGCAATCGCCAACGCGGACGGCAGCAATAAAATAAAAATGCAAATCAATAAATTTGCGTACTGCATCTCGCGATGGCGCACCGCGCGCTGCAAACACGCCGCGACGCCGAGAACAAACAAACCGCCCAGGATGAAATCGAGCGCGGGATCAAAGGCAATTCCATTGGGCCACGCATTGTCGCTCAAGACATTGAATGAAAGAAAAGCATTTTTGATATTATCGAGCAACACAATCAAAGAATTCGCCGCGCCGCCGCCGGAAGATAATCGCGACAGCGAGCGCACCCAGAATTGATCCGGGTTTTCGGTCATGTAACGCAACAGCGGCACAAAGACGACAATGGACATGAGAACCGTCAACGCGGCATTCGTCGCGTATTGTTTCAATTCCGCGCGCGTCACATTTCGTTCGAGCAAAAGCCACAAAAAGAAATAGAGCGCGACCAGTAACGGAACAATGCGAAACGCGTTATAGCCGTACAGACCCGCGCCCAGAAAAAAACCGAGCATGAGAAAATCGTTGCGGCGTTTGTATTTCAGCGCGCGAAACAAAAAGTACAACGTCGGCGCGACAAAAAACGGCGTCAACGGAAAACGCAATCCCACGCGCGCGATAATGATGGGCCATTTGCTGATCGCGACGAACGCGGCGGCAATAAACCCGGTCGTTTCATCAAACAATTCGCGCGCGAGAAAAAATGTAAAGAGGACGACGAGCAAGCCTTGAGTTGCGGTGATCGTTTTGAGCGCGAGAAAATCGACGCGGCGATCAAACAACTCGATGTACGCGGCGGTCGCGTAAAATTGGAACGGCTCGCGCCCGGTGTTGCGCGCAAAAAAGATCGGGCGCGCGCCTTCGACCACATCGTGAATGTCCAGCGCGAGAATCGCCAGCAAAATAATCGCGCGCCATGGAATGGCAAAAGATTTGTGAGGAAGATTGCGTAGGTTTGAAATTTGGGATCGAACAACCGCGCGCCATTCCGCAAAAGTTTTTTCGGGTTCCCAGAAGGTATAGAAAAAGAGCGCAATGCTCAACAGCCACACCAAAACATTATCCGAATTAAACTCATTGTCCCCCGAAGCGAGAAATGTCAAGAACGCGAGCAGAGTTGTCGCCGCGACAAGTGATCGCGAAATTTTGCGCGCGGGAATCGCGCGCTGCGATTGAATGGGATTCGGCGTCCCCAAATAACGCGCGCCGGTGGCAAGCACAAATAGCCACAGCACCAACGCGGCGAGATAAAAAATCAGCGCGGGCACATTCGCTTTGAGGTTCAAAAATAAAAACTGTCCCAACGCCGCAAAGAATATCGCGCCGGCCGCAAAAAAAATGGAAAAAATGCGACTGAGTTCAAACGATTTGCGGGTCACAGCAATTCCTGGAATAATTTCTCGTACTCGTCGAGCGTCCGTTCCAACGCAAACGCATTTTCGATTTCCGCGCGCGGGCGAATATAGTTTTTTTTATTTTGGATCACGCGCACAATCGCGTCCGCGAGCGCGCGCGCATCTTGAATCGGCACGATTTCGCCCATCTTGGTGACGCGTACCGGCTCGCGCACGCCGGGCAAATCGGACGCGACGACCGGACAGCCGCTCAACATCGCTTCCACTTGCACCAACCCAAACGATTCGGTCGAATTGATGCTCGGCACCGTGAGGACATCACACGCGCCAAAAAAATTTCCGACCGCGTGCGGCGGAATGGTTCCCAAGACAAAAATATTTTCGCGCTGTTCTTCGATTTGCGGTCGGAGTCGTTCCCACACTTTTTCGCCAATCACTTTGAGGTTCTCGCCCGCGAGCAAAAATTTCACGTGAGGAATTTTTTCTTTCACGCGCGGGATCGCTTGAATCAAATATTGAATTCCTTTTTCTTCGGCAAAGCGCGCCATGAATCCCACGACCGCGTGCCCGTTCAAACCAAATCGTTCATCATAAGCCGCGACTGCGCGCGGATCC
>JACQEA010000256.1 GCA_016200825.1 Chloroflexota bacterium
CGCCATAGAGAGCATAGAGCGCATAGAGAAAAATCTGTGTGATCTCTGTGTTCTCTATGTCCTCTATGGCAATGTCATTTTGTTATCCGCGTGCCTGTCTCGCCCCGCAACGCGCGCGCGAGATTTTCGGGATTGGTGATCAGCGCGTCCTTGCCGGTCGCTTCCACAAACCAAATGCTCGCTTGAATTTTGGGACCCATCGAACCTTTGTGAAAATGTCCTTCTGCTAAAAATTTTTTCGCGTCGTTCAGCGTCATCTGGTCCAGCCATTGCTGATTCGGTTGATTGAAATTGATCGCGACCTTTTCCACCGCGGTTGAAATCAAAAATAAATCCGCGCCGATACTGCGCGCGAGCAGCGACGCGGCGAAATCTTTATCAATCACCGCTTCCACGCCGACGAGCTCGCCGTTTTTTTCGACGACCGGAATTCCTCCGCCGCCCGAACAGATCACCAAAAAATTTTGCGCGATCAGCGCGTTGATCGCATCGCGCTCGACAATTTCTTGCGGCAGTGGCGATGGCACGACGCGCCGCCAGCCGCGTCCCGCGTCTTCGACAATACTCCAACCCTCGCGCGATTTATGCTCGAGCGCGATGGCTTGTCCCATAAACGAGCCAATCGGTTTCGATGGATTTTCAAACGCAGGATCGTTCGCGTCGACGCGCACTTGCGTGACAATCGTCGCGGCATGTTTTTGAATGCCGCGTTTTTTGAATTCATTGCGTAGCGCGCGCTGGAACATGTACCCAATCGCGCCTTGCGTGTCCGCGCCGCAATAATCGAGCGGGACAGGATGCAATTCGCCGAGCGATAATTCGGAGCGGCGCAAAATAAAACCAACTTGCGGACCATTGCCGTGTGTCAGCACCACGTTCCAACCCGCCGCGATCATTTTCGCGATGTGAATACTTGTTTCAACGGTCGCGGCGTATTGATCGGGAATCGTTTTGTGTTGTTCGTCTTTGATGAGCGAATTGCCGCCCACGGCGACAACGGCGAGTTTAGTCATCTAGGCTCCAGTCGTATAGTTTTGTAGTTTTGTAGTCTTGTAGTCGCGTAGTCCTTGAGTCAAAGTCTTTAGCTTACTTTCTTCGTTTTCCGCAAATACGCAATCAAACCATTGATAAGTTTTTTTGTTTCGATCGCAAGTTCGTACGCTTTGTGTTGTTCTTCAATCGAGATGTATTTTCGGTCAACTGCTAAATACAATTCGGACTGGACTTCACTCGCAGAGCGTCGCGCCATTTTTAGAAATCGAATAAATTCGAGATCCGTTCCTGAATCGTATCCCTCCGCGATGTTGTGCATGACCGATCCAGCCGCGCCTTTGATTTGGCCAGAGAGGCGAACATCTCGCGCAAATTTTGAATTATCCGCGAGATCGTAAATCGCGTTTGCAAGTTGACGCGCTTTTTGCCAGCATTGCAAATCCTCAAATCGAGAAATGTTCGCCATTGAACACCTCCGCTATAAAAAGACTACTCGACTTCTCAACTATTTGACTACCAGACTACAAGACTACCCGACTATCAGACTAGGACATCGTCAACGCCATCACCGCTTTTTGCGCGTGCAATCGATTTTCGGCTTCATCGTACACGACCGATTGCGCGCCATCAATCACTTCATCCGTGACTTCGAGACCGCGATCCGCGGGCAAGCAATGCATATAAATCGCGTCGGATTTCGCGAGTTTCATTCGGCGCGCGTCGGTGATCCACACTTTGTATTTCTCGATCAATTTTTTTCCTTCCTCCGCCGCGGTCGTCGTCACGAGCGGTCCCCACGATTTGGGATAGACCACATCTGCGTCCTTGAACGCCGCGTCCATATCGTCCGTTACATCAAATCCTACGCCGAATTTTTTCGCGTTATCGCGCGCCTGTTGCATAATATCGGGCATTAGTTTGAATTCGGGCGGATGCGCGAGCACGACATCCATGCCAAAGCGCGTCATTTGCAAAATGAGCGATTGCGGCACGCTGATCGGTTTGGAGTACGACGCGGCGTACGCCCACGACACGACCATTTTTTTGCGGCGCAGATCGCGCCCTTTCTTTTCGATCACGGTCATCAAGTCCGCGAGAATTTGAAACGGATGATAGATATCGCATTGCATGTTCAGCACAGGCACGCGCGACGCGCGCGCCACCTCATTGATGTACTGATTGCCGAATTGCCAATCGCATTGCCGAATCGCGATGCCGTCGAAATAGCGGCCGAAAATTTCGCCGATCTCTTTTGCGGTATCGCCGTGCGAAATCTGCGTTGTCTCGGAATCAATGAACGCGGCGTGCCCGCCGAGTTGCGCCATGCCCGCTTCAAATGAGCCGCGCGTGCGCGTGGAAGTGAAAAAGAAAAGCAGCGCGAGCGTTTTATCGCGCAAGAGCGCGTGCGATTCGCCGAGCGCGCGTTTGCGTTTCAAATCCCACGCCACCTCCAGCACCGTTTCGATTTCTTCTTTGGAAAAATCGAGGTCGCCGATGAAATCGCGACCGCGCAAGTATGTTTGCATCGAGACTCCTCAAAGAATTTTTGCCATAGAGAACACAGAGGACATAGAGTTTTTTCTCTATGTTCTCTATGCCCTCTATGGCTGGAGCATTTTGGGTAACAACGCGTAAAACTCCGTCGCCGCAACGACATCATCCAATTTATTTTGATCGAGCGTCGAGTGCGCGTAAATTTCGTCGCCCGGTCCGAAACCGATGGACGGAATGTTCGCTTTGCCCGCCCAATATGTTCCATTCGTCGAAAAACTCCACTTGCCCGTTGCGCGCGTTTCATTCCATAACGCCTGAATAGTTTTTTGTCCCGCCTCCACGAGCGGATGATTTTCTTCGAGCGCCCACGCGGGATAATATTTGTCCACCGGAAATTTGAAACCCGTGTACGAGGGTTCGTCGTAGAATAATTCTTCCAGTTTTATTTTGTCGCGCTGATCGTTTGGAATCAACGCGTTGATTTGCGCGACGGCTTGCTCTTTCGTTTCGCCAAACGTCACGCGGCGATCGATAAAAATCGTCGCCTCATCTGGCACGGCGTTGATCGAAACGGTCGAAACTTTCATATCGCTCACGGTCACCGTACCCTTGCCGAGAAACGCGTCCGTGTGCAAGGTCGCATCGAGATCGCGAATGCCCGCGATGATGTCGAGCAGTTTATAGATCGCGTTGTCGCCGAGAAAATTCGACGCGGCGTGCGCGGATTTTCCTTTCGCGGCAATTTTTAATTCGACGCGCCCTTTATGGCCGCGATACACTTGCATCTTGGTCGGCTCGCCGACGACGACGAAATCGGGGCGCACCTTTGGATCCACTTCGACAAATGTATTCGGCGCGATGCCGTCGCACCATTCTTCCATATTCCCGAAATAATACGCGGTGAATCCATCGAGCCAGCCGAGATCGCGCGCGAGCGCGAGTCCGTACACCATCCCAGGTGTCGAACCTTTTTCATCGCACGCGCCGCGCGCAAACAAAATGCCGTTCTCGATTTTGCCTTTGAACGGATCCCATTGCCACGACGCGGGATCGCCGATGCCGACCGTGTCAATGTGCGAATCGTACACGATCACACGCGCCATCCTGAGCGAAGGCGAAGGACCTATGCGTCCCAAAATATTTCCCATCTGGTCGAAACGCACCTCGTCGAATTTCAAGCGCGTCATTTCCGCGCCGACGCGCTCGCCGACTTGTTTGAGTTGCGAGTTCATCGAAGGAATCGCGCACATGTCGCGGAAAAATTTGATAATGTCATCGCGTTGCGCGGCGACGCGCGTTTTGATCGTTGCGGTTGAATCGGTCATTTATTTTTCCCATTCTTTCGCCAATTTTTCCGCGTGCGGAATTCCACTCGCGCGAATCGCGCGTACGATCGCGTCCACATCCAGCGGCACGCGGCGAAATTCAATCGCGAGCTGATTGTCTTCCGCGCGCAAAATCGCGTATTCGCCA
>JACQEA010000018.1 GCA_016200825.1 Chloroflexota bacterium
GCGCTCACGCGATTTTTCGCGAGACTCGCTTCGAGTCCGTGCATCATCAACTCCGCAAAGCGTTCGACAAACGGCGTCGGCGTTGCGCCCGGCAAAATTCGCACGTCCGCGTCCGTTTCTTCTACGCGCGCGCCGTTCACTTCGCCCACGATCAACGATTGCGCGACAAAAAGATACGCGCCGTTCGCGAGATGCCGCACCGCGCGCGAGCCATCCACGGCAAACGCGGGCTTGCGTTCGATCGCTTTCGGTTTCGGCAATTTGTGCCAATGTTTGCGTACTAATTTTTCCAACGCGATTTCTTGACCCGTCGCTTTTTCCGTCAGCGTTTTTTTCAACTCGGCGCGTTTTTCTTCCGCGCGTTCGCTCAACTTGTCAATGAAATTCGGCATCGAGTGACTCCTCGTTTAGAACAATCGTGCGAATTATAATCCACCCGCGTCAAGATGTAAAACTGCTAATGCCGGTTTCATATTCAATTAATCCGCGCGCGCGAAGATAGAATCGAAAATAGGAAAACGGAAATCAATCAGGAGGCACGATGAGCACTAAAGGAACAATTTTGCTTGCGGTCGGAATGTTAGTGTTAGGATTAATTCTTGGCGTTGGCGTTACGCTGGTCGGAACGCGTGTCGCCGGTCGTACGTCGTTCGGCGCATTCGCGCAACTCGGTCGCGGCGTGACGCCCTTGCAACAATTTGCGGATGGCGCGCGCGTCGTGGACGTTGAAGCCAACAGTCCTGCCGCCAAAGCCGGATTGCAACGCGGCGATACGATCACCGCCGTCGGCGGAACAAAAGTGGATGCGAACAATTCGCTCGCGGATTTAATCGCCAAGAAAAAACCGGGCGATAAAGTTGACCTGACCGTAACGCGTGGAACGCAAACGCTCACCATCAATGTTGAACTCGGAACGTCGCCGACAAACAACAGCGCCGCGTACTTGGGCATTCGGTACGGACCTTCTGCGCCCGCGCAACGCCGCCCATCCAGTTTAGGCAGCGACGCGCCAACCGGATAAAACAAACGCGCAACCGATCTTGCGCGCGAAAAAAAATAATATTTATCTTCTCCCCCTCGAAGATGGAAGGGCGATCATCATGGTCGCCCTTTCATTTTTGTTTCGATGAAACATCTACCGCGTCGAATAGGGCAAATTGGGGTTATACTGTATAATCTCGCACGCCTGAGAAACGAGCAGGGGGTTGGTATGACGCGATACGCGCACATCACCGGGTGGGGTTGTTACGTTCCGTCCCGCGTAGTGACAAATGATGAACTCGCAAAAATTGTAGATACGAGCGATGGTTGGATTCGCGAACGCACGGGCATCGCGGAACGACACATCTCGTCCGCAAAAGAATCAACTGGGTTTATGGCGATTCATGCCGCGCGCCAAGCGATTGAAACTGCGGATTTAGATCCCACGCGAATTGATCTCGTCATCGTCGCGACCGCGACGCCGGAATATATGTTCCCTTCAACTGCATCGCTCGTGCAAGACGCGGTCGGCGCGACGCACGCGGGCGGTTTCGATCTGGCCGCGGGTTGTTCCGGTTTTGGCTACGCGCTCGCGACCGCCGCGAGTATGATCAAAAGCGGAATGCACAATAAAATTTTGGTCGTCGGCTCGGAAACGTTATCGCGTCTTTTAGATTGGGAAGATCGCGCGACGTGCGTTTTATTTGGCGATGGCGCGGGCGCGGTGATGCTGGAAGGCAAAGATGAACCGGGCGGAGTACTCGCAACGGTTTTGGGATCGGATGGATCGGGCGGAGAATTATTGATCATTCCCGGCGGCGGATCCAAACATCCCTCCAGTCCGGAAACACTCGCGAACAAAATGCATTTTGTAAAAATGAACGGGCGCGAAGTGTATCGGTTTGCGACGCGCGTGATGGCGCAAGCCGCGCGCCAAGTAGTCCAACAAGCCGGATGGCGTTTTGAAAATATTGATCTCTTGATTCCGCATCAAGCGAATGTCCGCATCATTGACAGTGCCGCCAAAGCATTGAAACTTTCCCCCGACAAAGTTTTCGTCAATCTCGATCGTTATGGCAACACCTCGTCCGCGTCTATTCCCATTGCGTTGTGCGAAGCGATTAACGCGGACAAAGTGAAACCCGGCGATCACATTGTTTTTGTCGCGTTTGGCGCGGGGTTGAGCTGGGCGGCGTGCGCGGTACAGTGGAGCGCGCCCAAACGCCGCGTGCCGCGACCAAAAATCGCGGTGAGCCTTTTGCGTTTCGGTTGGTTCGGCTTGCGTTCGCTCCTCGCGCGCTTGCTCCGCAAGATTGACGCGTGGTTGAGCCGCATCATTGATTGGATTGAACAGCGACCAACGGACGAATAAAAATAAAACCGGCTTGCTGATGCAAGCCGGTTTTATTTTTCGATTTCCTTGACGCACGTATACCTCTGTGCTACAATCGCGTCCGTTAAGAGATATTGAATCTAGCAGGGAGGCACACAATGGAGTTGAAGGTTCAAGCCGGCGACGTTGCCGCGTTTCAAGGCGATGGCATCGTCGTCAATTTATTTGAGAACGCGAGTACGCCCGGCGACGCGGCCGGCGCGGTGGACAAAACGCTCGGTGGATTGCTGACGAAATTAATCGCGAGCGGCGATGTGAAAGGCAAATTCGGGAATACAACGATCGTTCATACGCTCGATAAACTTCCTGCCGCGCGGGTTTGCGTTGTTGGTCTCGGCAAAGAAAACGAATTCACGCTCGATCGCGCGCGGCACGCCGCGGCGAATGGCGCAAAAGCCTTGCGCGCCGCGGGCGCGAAAAATATCGCGCTGACAACGCCGGAAACAAACGCGGACGCGGAAAATTCGGCGCAAGCAATTGCCGAAGGGCTCGTGATGGGTTTGTGGCGCTTCCCCAAATATCGCACGAACGAAAATGATAAAAACGAAATCGCGACGGTTACATTGTTTGGGACGGACGCGGCAAAAATAAAATTGATCGAACGCGGCGTCGCGCGCGGAAAAATTTTGGGCGACTCTACAAATTTCGCGCGCGATCTGGCGAACGAACCGGGCAACACGCTCACACCGACGCGCCTCGCAGAAATCGCGGCGGAGATGGCGAAGAAAAACGGATTGGAATTTTACGTGATTGATCGCGCCAAAGCGAAAGAATTGGGAATGGGTTCGTTTCTAGGTGTCGCGCAAGGATCGGACGAGCCGCCCGCGTTCATCGTGATGCGTTATTGGGGCGCGGACAAAAACGCGGCGGGGTTGGGCATTATCGGCAAAGGAATTACGTTTGATTCCGGCGGCATCTCGCTCAAGCCCGGCGAAAATATGCAAGATATGAAAGGCGATATGTCCGGCGGCGCGGCGGCCATCGCGGCGATGAGCGGCATCGCGCAATTGAAACCGAAAATTAATGTGACCGGAATTGTCGCGGCAACTGAAAATATGCCGAGCGGCAAAGCCTTCAAACCCGGCGATATTTTGCGCGCGCTGAATGGCAAAACAATTGAAGTGATCAACACCGACGCGGAAGGTCGCTTGGTTCTCGCCGACGCGGTGGCGTACGCGAGCGGCCCGCTCAAGTTAACGCGCATCGTAGATGCCGC
>JACQEA010000289.1 GCA_016200825.1 Chloroflexota bacterium
ACCGAATTTAATTTGATCGGGCTCAAGCCCGCGCGTTCCGCCGCGAGAATCCCGCGCCACACTTCTTCCAATTTTCCAAAGCGCGTGATTTTGTGAAAGCGTTCCGCGTCGAGTGTGTCAATGCTAATGTTCACGCGCTTTAGTCCGACGCGCGCGAGCGGTTCCGCGAGTTGTTCCAGCTTAACCGCGTTCGTCGTCATCGCGATTTCTTTGATGCCCGGCGTTTGCGCGATGCTTTTAACAATATTCACCAAATTCGGACGAATCGTGGGCTCGCCGCCGGTCAACCGCACGCGATCAAACCCAATCGTTGCCGCGATGCGAATCAAGCGGATGAGTTCATCATCGCTCAAGAGATGCGGCAAGGGCGCGTAAAAATTTCCGCGCGCCGGCATACAATACACGCAACGGAAATTACAGCGATCCGTTAGCGACACGCGCAAATAATGAATCTCGCGCCCAAAAGAATCTCTCATCGAATTACTTTTTACTGTTGACTGTTTACTGTCTACTGATTACTATTTACTGATCACTGTTTACTAATCTTGAACTCGCACACGTTACTCTCACTCATCATGCAACACGTCATTTTGACCGGAGCGTCCATTAACGCGCCGAGCATCGCGGAATCCATTTCGCACAATTCAGGATGTTGCCGCGCCAGCGTGCCATACGGACAATTGCAGATACTCAACGCAAATCCATCTTCTGCTTCTTGCCAGGTTGCCATATAGCCGCGTTGCGACAAAAATTTCGCGGCGCGCTCTACGCGCGCGCGCGAACTCGCGTCTTTGCGTAACGCGGGCGCAGATTCCGCCGCGATTTTTCCGGTCTTGCGCAGGAACGCGCGCGTTTCGGCTTTGCCCAACGTCGCGTCAATCTCGTTCAGCAAATTTTCCGAAAGCCAATCGTACTGTTTGGGCAATTGCGCGCACGCGCAATCCGCGAGCGCGTACTGCCCGGCGGGACGACCCACTCCACTCGGCGCGCCTTGCTCACAAACAATCAGTCCTTGCTCTTCGAGCAAACCGAGATGATAGCGCATTGCCATCGCGGATAATTTTGCAGCATGCGCGAGATCATCAATGGGCAGGGGGCCTTGTTTGCGCAGAGTTTCCAAAACCACTTGCCGAACATTTGACATCTTGCGCGCATTATACACGCGCACAGGATGGCTGTCAATATGTAAAAATTTATTTATAGAAATTCAATTGCTTGTCTCGCGTTGGTCTTTCCGCTATAATGCGCACGAACACGCATGAAAATTTTAGCGATTGACATTGGCACTGGCACGCAAGACATTCTCCTCTTTGATACGCAAATCGAAATCGAGAATTGTTTGCACATGATCATGCCCTCGCCGACCGTACTGGTCGCGCAAAAAATTCGCGCGGCAACCGCGCGCGGTGACGATGTGTTGCTCACCGGCACAATCATGGGCGGCGGTCCATCGCAATGGGCGGCCGAAGATCACGTGCGCGCGGGTCATCGCGTTTTTGCGACGGCGCGCGCGGCGAAAAGTTTCAACGATGAAATCGCGCACGTGGAAAAAATGGGCATTCGCGTTATCGGCGATAACGAAGCCGCGCGAATGCAAAACGCGACGCGCGTCGAACTGCGCGATGTGAATTTGAGCGCGATTGAAAATTCTTTCGCCGCGTTCGGCGTGAAATTGGAATACGACGCGCTCGCGATTGCCGTATTCGATCACGGCGACGCGCCGCCAGGGTACAGCGATCGTCTTTTTCGTTTCGATTTTCTGGCGGAGCGTTTGCGCACGTTCAATTCACCCGCCGCGTTTGCTTTTCGGCGCGATGAAATTCCGCCGCGCCTCACGCGGATGCGCGCGGTCGCGGACAATTTGGGCGGCAATGAACCATTGATCGTAATGGACACCGCGCCCGCGGCGGCGCTCGGCGCGCTAGAAGACGCGCGCGTGCGCGCACAGCGCACCGCGCTCATCGCGAATATCGGCAATTTTCACACGCTCGCGTTTCGTTACGACGACGGAATGATTACGGGCGTGTTTGAACATCACACCGGCGAATTAAAACAAGCGCAACTGGAAAATTTTCTCGCGCAACTCGCGGACAGTACGTTGACGCACGACGCGATTTTTAATTCGCAGGGACACGGCGCGCTGTTGCTTGACGCGCGTCCGATCGCGTTAGATTTTCTCGCAGTCGTGGGTCCGCGCCGCGGCCTGTTGTTGAATTCGCGTTTGCATCCGTACTTTGCCACGCCGTACGGCGATATGATGCTGGCGGGCTGTTTTGGTTTGGTGCGCGCGTACGCGGAGTTGCATGAGAACGCGCGCGCGGAAATCGAACAAGCATTAGAGAAGGCAAAAGAAATCGTATGATGCCGCGTAAGGGCGAGGCATTTGCCAGATCACATTCCTCATATTGTCTTGATTGGTTTCAGCCGATTTGATTCGCATGAAATTTTGAAAAGGCAAATGCCTCGCCCCTTACTACGCACAACATGGAACAACCAATCCAACGCATCTTTACCAAACAAGAGTTGAAAAAGTATGACGGCTCGCGCAAGAATCCGGTGTACATCGCGTATAAAGGTTTGGTGTACGATGTCACGACGAGCGCGCATTGGTGGACGGGCATGCATCGCAATTTGCATTTCGCGGGTCAAGATTTGACCGACGAAATCGCCGACGCGCCGCATACGGATTTAGTGTTCAGAAAATTTCCAGTCGTGGGAATTCTAGAAAAGTAGGACGCGGACGAATTTGTCATTGCGAGGAGCAGATTCGATTCGCTCACTGTAAACTCCGCGACGAAGCAATCTCCAACATTCATTTGGGGATTGCTTCGCCGCAAAATGCGCGGCTCGCAATGACAGAACACTCAGAGGGCTTCACATGACCGGCACCATCATCAATGTCATCACCGTTATCATCGGCGGAATGCTGGGCGCGCGCTTAGGCGCGCGCTTACCGGAACGCGTCCGCGTCACCGTGATCAATGGAATCGGATTGCTGACGCTGGTGATTGGAATGCAAATGGCGCTGACCACGCGCAACATCTTGATCGTGATGGCAAGCGTTTTGCTCGGCGGCATCCTCGGCGAGGCGATGGGGATTCACGCGCGGCTCGATCAGATCGGAAATAATTTGCAAGCGCGCTTTGCGCGCGGCGATGAAAAAAATAATTTCACGCGCGGCTTTATCACGGCGAGTCTCGTCTTTTGCGTGGGACCGCTCACGTTGTTGGGTTCCATTCAAGACGGTTTGCTCGGTGATTACAAATTGCTCGCGATCAAATCATTGTTGGACGCGTTCGCGGGAATGGCTTTCGCGTCAACGCTCGGTGTGGGTGTGGTGTTTGCCGCGCTGACTGTGTTCGTCTATCAAGGCGGCATCGCGCTTGCGGCGCGATTATTCGGCAGCGCGCTCGGCGCGGTAACGCGCGATACTCCGTGGGTGATCGAAATGACCGCGACCGGCGGCGTTTTGATTTTGGGCATCGGATTAATTTTGCTCGAACTCAAACCGGTGCGCGTCGCGAATCTTTTGCCCGCGATTGTGATCGCGCCGATAATTGTCACGGCACTCGATTTTTTCAAAATTATTTTGCCGTAGAACAGAAAAGAGACTTAGATCTAACAACTAGAATTTTTGTTGGGCGGCATACGCTACTAAACTAAATTGTCTCATAAAGATGGAAAACTTGAATTTCAATGCGTGAAAAACCTAATCTCCATGACGAAAAAATTATCGCGTGTTTGCAGAATGAATATGGGTTGCTTGTCGTCCAACTCACTTTTCTCCCGATTGGATGGGCGAATACGGCGGTCTATCGCGTCGTCGCGGACGATGCAACGCTATATTTTTGCAAGCTAAGGCGCGACATCTTTGACGAAACTTCGGTACTGTTACCCAAATTTCTCAGCGACCAAGGCATCGCGCAAATCATTCCTCCTCTGCCAACCAAGACGGCGCAACTCTGGACAAATCTGGACGCCTTCAAGTTGATTCTGTACCCTTTTGTTGAAGGACGCAATGGTTTTCAGGATGAATTGTCAGATCGTCACTGGCGCGATTTTGGCGCAGCCCTCAAAAAGATTCACACCGCGGTATTGCCTCCAACACTCATCAGCCGCATCCCGCACGAAAAATATTCTCCACAGTGGCGCGAAATCGTAAAGACGTTCTTGAAGCGTGTCGAGGATGACGCTTTTGCTGATCCCATTAAAGTAAAATCAGCGGCGTTTTTGAGAGCCAGACGCGATGAGTTTCTCGATCTCGTCGGGCGCGCTGAACGGCTCGCTCAGGCGCTTGCGTCTCGGTCTCCGGAATTTATTTTGTGTCATTCTGACCTTCACGCCGGAAATATCCTGATTGATGCAAATGATAATCTTTTCATTGTTGATTGGGACAATCCGATCTTTGCACCCAAAGAGCGTGACCTGATGTTTATCGGTGGTGGTGTGGGTGGTATCTGGAAAAAAGAACGAGAAGCTGCGCTCTTCTATCAAGGCTACGGTCAAACGGAGACCGATTCAATCGCGTTGGCGTATTATCGCTATGAACGAATTATTGAAGACATTGCGGTCGAGTGCGAGCAAATATTTTTGACAAATGAAGGCGGTCAAGATCGAGAACAAGCGCTTGACTATTTGAAATCTAACTTTCTGCCCAACAGTGTTTTAGAGATTGCCTACAAGTCAGACAAAACATCGAGAGATGGGTATCTGCCATGAAACGCGATTTCATTCAACTTGTCCAACAGGGCTACAACCAAATCGCGCGCGATTATCTTGCGTGGCGCGAGGAAGAAGCGATGTTGTTTCGCGCAGAATTACAAGACCTCGCCGCGCGTTTGCCGCGCGAGGCAACCGTCCTCGACGTGGGTTGCGGCGCGGGCGTGCCGTTCACATTATGGCTGAGCGAAAAGTTTCGCGCGACCGGCGTTGACATTTCTGCCGCACAGATCGCGCTCGCGCGGCAACACGTACCCCGCGCGACTTTTTTTCAGCAAGACATGCTCGCGCTCGATTCGTTTTGCGCGCCGCAATCGTTCGATGCGATCACTTGTTTCTATTCGCTCATTCACGTCCCGCGCGATCAGCACGCGCGCGTGCTGGGACATTTCAACCGCGTCCTCAAAGCGCGCGGCTATTTGCTCCTCATCACTGGCAATGGCGATCTAAACGACGACATTGACGATTTTTTTGGCGCGACGATGTACTGGAGTCACTTTGCCCGCGCGACGAGTTTGCAAATAATTCGCGACGCCGGTTTTGAAATTTTGTGGGACAAGATCGTCGCGGATCGTCCATCGGGGTCGCACGTCTTGGCATTCGCGCGGAAAAATTTTTCTGAAACCTCGTAAATAGAAAAAACTCCCACGAGCTGATTGAACCCATGGGAGTTTTTGTGAATGTATTATTCAAAGGCGATGCAATTCTGTTTGCCGACGGTTTGCGTTCAGCCGCGCGCGTAGCGCAGCTAGGCGAAGCGATCAAGAAAGACCGCAAGCGTAGAAGAATTGGTTTGCGCTCACGAACACTTCATTGTTCCGTCTTTCGCCTTTTCTCAATTTCACTCACAATATCATCAAGGGATTTATTTGCAAAAAGAACTTTTCGTTCCTGAGTGTAATTTCCATATCCTTGAGTAAATTGTTTGAGGAAGCGAACGGCATCAACAACGCCTAACTCTTTATAGAGCAGGCTGATTGCTTGTTGATTAATTTCGATCAAGGGTCTTGCGTCAGTAATCATTTTTCCATCTCCTGAACCAAATCAACAGGATTTACCACTTTTACCATCAAATCTTCGACTCGCTTTGAATTTCGTAGTAATTCGTCATCACAAGTACAGAAATAATCGGCGTTTCCTGTTTCTGCTAATGCAATATGAAGTGCATCAAGCGGTTTAATGCCAAATGTTATCAAATTCGCCGCTCGCAATTTTTCCTTTTCGGTAACACTGACAATGCCTTTTGCTTTTGCCAAGACAGCGAGTGTGTGCTCTTTTCGGATCGGCAACGAACTTTGTTCACCTTCGTAAAGCAACGCTTCTGATGAAAGTAATTCAGCCTGTCCGCTGTCGCAAAAGGTGATGATTCCAAGAACGGCTTCCGATTCTAGAACAATCCGTATTTGATTTGGAGTGTCGAGCGGTCTTTGAATGGCGCATAAATCAAGGTAAATTTTCATGTTGTTAGTTTAATACTTTTGGGATTGAACAGTACCCGCTTAACGTTACACGTTAGCCGTGCGCGGAGCGGAGCGCGGCGGCTGCATGAAGTGTTGGGCGGCCTTTTGATTTCAACTTGCTTCCCAACTTTTGTGTCTTGCACGTCAAGTCAGATACTTTATTACAAAATCTCGTAACCCAGCGATCATACGACGTACATCGTTGCGATCAACTTCGTTTGCGTCCTTGAAATCGCCATGGTCAACCTTGTTCCGCAATTTACACCAAGCGTCTACCTGCCCAAACTGGGCTTTATCATAGACATTTGCTTTGTAAAGCTCAGTGTTTAGCTTATTGATCGCGCTATCGCCTACCCACGCGACCTTGTGTTTATGACATAGTTTTCGTAACGTATCTTCCAAAACTGCTCCTGCAATTGAGACAGAGGGTAGTTGATAACCTTGTTCTAGAAGATATGTTGCCATGTCTGCTAGATCATCAAAGACTTCAGCCGTAACTATCTCCTGAATACTAACCAGCATACCACTACGGAGATCGTCTTCAACTGCGCGGAGAATGCCAATGAACTTATCCGAATCAAAGGGCTCACCATTTCGGAAGACTTGTCTAAGTTCAGTCAATTCTTGGAAATGTGGACTCTCATCTGAACAAAGTGATCGCGTTGTTTGTATAGCTGACGTAAGAAGATGCCAAAGTTCTTCTTTGGCAACTTGGAGCACGCCTTCTGTTGATCGAGGCGACTCGCTTCGCAAAATGCGTATTGATTCTATTAGTTCGGCAACCCGTTGGAGACCTTTGTCTTTAGCATTCATACATCTCTCATTCGTTCGGACTTTGAATTACATATACCGGAGCCGCCCAACTCGCGATTAGACTGTCAGTCTAATTGCTTTTGGGCTTGCAGTCTAAACACCGAAATTAATTTAGGCATTAGACTGCAAAATGAGTAAAATCTAGTGCGATCAGTATAGCATAGATGCCACTCAATTGCATCATCCACTCCGCCGCGCAACTTCTCACTCTACGCGGCGACGCGCCCAAACGCGGCGCGGCGCAATCCGAGCTCGCGATTATCGCAGACGGCGCGCTCGCGATCAGCGGCGAAAAAATTTCCGCGATTGGCAACACGCGCGAAATTCTCGCGTTAGCGACACCCCAAACGCGATTGATTGACGCGCGCGGCAAGATCGTTTTGCCGGGGTTCGTTGACCCACATACGCACGCACTCTTTGCCGGCGACCGCGCGAATGAATTTGAAATGCGCTTGCAAGGTGCGACGTATTTAGAAATTCAAAACGCGGGCGGCGGGATTATGCGCACCGTGCGCGCGACGCGCGCGGCATCGCGCACGAAGTTGATCGAGCAAACGCGCGCGCGGCTCGATGCAATGCTCGCGCACGGCACGACGACCGCCGAAGTGAAAACGGGTTATGGGTTAGAAACAAAAACTGAATTGAAAATGCTTGAGGCGATTGCCGCGCTTGACGCAGAACACGCGATGAATTTGATTCCAACTTTTTTGGGCGCGCATGTGGTGCCGGAGGAATACAAAGGCAGAGAAGAAGAGTACGTGAAGTTGGTTGCAGAAGAGATGCTGCCTGCTGTTAGCAAATGGCGAATGGCAGATGGCAAATCGCGAGAAT